>CAYFOC010000056.1:0-9977 GCA_964344615.1 uncultured Methylococcus sp. | reverse complement strand
TGTAATCGGCGTTTGTCATGTTCGTTCGCGTCCCAACCCACGCCTATCAGGATCCTCTAGAGCGCATCTGGGTGCACTGCGCCGAGAGAATCGGTTTCAAGATTGTCCGATCTTCGGAGGCTTACGCCGCCTATGACGGCAAGGGTCAGATTCTGATCGCCACGTCGGACCAGTTCGATGCGGACGACAACCTCGGGCAGATGATTCTGCATGAACTTTGCCATGCTTTGGTCGAAGGGGATGAGGGTGAATCAAAGTTAGATTGGGGACTCGACAACACGCGTATGGGAAATCCGTGGCGTGAACATGCGTGTTTAAGAGTCCAGGCATGGCTTGCCGATCAATGGGGGCTTCGGGATTTCTTTGCACCGACAACCGATTACAGAGTGAGTTTTTGGTCAGAACTTCAAGATGATCCGCTCTTCGCACCCGAAGATCAGGGTGGATTCAGGGAACAAAGTATTGTGGCTGCGCGAAAGGCGATCTGGCGATCCAAACTCCCGCGCTGGTCAGATCCACTTCGGGCAGCCTTCCGTCTTACGCGACAACTGACGGACGCAATGGCCTCGATCCCTAACGAATCTTCCAATACTCTTCCCTCGCTCTGGTCAGAGGCAAGCAACCTGCCAGAACCTCATCCCTCTGGGGTAGCCGCTATGACCCAAGCCCATCGCACCAAAAGCTGTGGTGAATGTGCATGGTCTTTTGACTATAGGGGATATCTACGTTGTCGACATAATTCAAAGGTAAAGTTTGGGCCTTCAACAAGGGCATGTGCAGCATTTGAACCGAGAAATGAACTGGATTGCCTCACCTGTGGCGCATGTTGCCGAGAAGCGTATGACAGCGTTGAAGTGGGAGTAAGGGATCAAGTCCGCAAAGCCCATCCCGAATTAATTATCAAGGATGGTCAAAGGCTCAAGATAAGTCGAAATCAGAACCGATGCGTAGCGCTAGAAGGGGGCCGCTCCATCGATGATGATTACAGTTGCAGAATTTACGCTGACCGGCCAAAAACCTGCCGCGAATTTACGATGGGGCAAGAGAATTGTCTGCAGGCCCGTCGCAAAGTGGGTGTTTCGTTGTAAATACCATCCAGCAAGTCAGTCTCAAGACACATGAGAAAAACCTGTGGTAGACACTTAATCCGGAATGAATTCATGCAAACGACACAAACCAAGTCGCAATAAGTGAATCGGGCTACCTAGAAATGAGCGCCTGCGTAATATTCCGGAGGGCGGTAGAACGAGGTCATCTCAACATTCAAAACCATCGATCACGTGCCATTCACGGTCCCACAAACTTCTGTTTTCTGGGCGTTCGGCCGTATCCAAACGATTGAGGGGCCTGTTCGACCCCTCATCAACCGTCAACAAACCCTTAGCTATTAAGGCTTGTGCTCGCTGTCAAATACGACTCTATGGAGCAAGGTTGAATGTTTTGTAGCCCGTGCAGTCCAGCCGCTCTTGACGCGCTTGATCACCATCCAGATAGGTCAAGACAACCTTCTTGAGATGGGTGAAATATCGCTCGGTCCCAGCAACCCATTGCGAATAGTAGACATCCGGAATTGGTTGGCTCAAGTAGAGAACCTCATGATACTGATTCGGCTTCCAAGGCTTCAAAATTCCTGCCTGCAGCTGCTGAAGACTCCTAACCGCAGTTTGACCGCTGTCATCTGACAGCGAAACACTCTGGACATTGACCCCCATCCGGATGAGAAACTCAATGTAGTTATTGATACGGTTCATCGGTTCGCCATTAATGGTGGTGGAAGTACATTCCACCCCACCATTAATACTATTAATGGTGTTCCCAAACCCCCACTCACCATGACTCCCTTTCCATGTCGACGCATCAAACAAGCTTTGGTTGACCAACTGATGCAACGCCGGCTTTGTATAAGTCGTACCTTTTTCCGTATAATTCAGCATCTGAAAAGCAATGGCCGATGCCCACCCCGTTGTAGCATTATCAATCAACAGATCAGGATTATTTAAATAGTCGTCCGCATATTTAGGCCCTTTAAGAATTTCGCCAAGCCAAAGGTAATTTCCCTTATAGGTTAATTGATGTGGACCGCGACCATGATAGTTAATATAGGAAATCAACTTTCCGGTTTCTTTGTCGATGGTTTCAGAGTAGTCATAACGAACACAGGAACCAACCCCTTGGGCGATGCTGGGATCTTTCTGGTAGCACTCATCATTGGCCCCAAATCCATAAGCAAGGCCAGCAGCTACAGAAGGCGTTCCTACAGAGGTTTCCTGAGCAACGTGCGCGAAAAACTCGCCCGTTTCGCGTATACGATCTGTCAGGGTCCCGATGCATGCAAATTTTGCAATCGTTCCATCTTTATCGAAGTTCCCTCTGGCGAACTTGAGGGCTTCGGTAAATGCTCCATACGAGAAATAGGTATCACACACACCTGCAGCACATTTCTCATTCCGGCGGTTCGTAAACCTAGCAGCGCTGAGATCCTTAAATTCGCCTGCCTTCGTATCAACGCTCACTGGACTAAACATAGAGTCGAAGAGCGCTCTACCGCTCAAAGGCGGATTTAGCCCTTTCCCAACATAATCGAAAACCGCTTCAGGCCCGCAGGGCAATTCCCCAGATTGCGCGAACTGAGAGAACGCGCATAAACCAGCCATGACTATTGATTTTAGTGCTTTATTATTAATTATAACTCTCATTATATGCAACTCAGGATTATTGATTTGTAATACCATAGCGACATATGTATTACCAATAATGACTCAAGAAAAATCACTCTGTAGGTTATGTTACACAACCACCCTGGCTTTTTAATTAAGGACTAAAAGCCGTTTTAACGCGAATATTTGCCGGTGTTCTTGCATTGATTTCCGCCATCACCGTCGAAGCCTCATCACCCGTCAATGGCCGTCCCTGAACGGATTTAATGTTGATCCAGCCCGCCGGCGTTTGGTGAAGTTGCTTTACCTTCACCGTTTTCCACTGTAATTGCCTGCGTGTTGAGGGAAGAGCAAGTGACTGATTACCCTGGTTCGTATCTGGGTTGATAATAGCCCTGAAGTAGTACGTACTTGTTGGCAAATCGACAAGGCTCTGCCACATGGTGGGACCGGGGCCTGCGCCAACGGGAACTTTGAGAGACTCTATGGTCTGAATGGCGACAAATACCGCCTCGTCAGTTGTTCTGGTTTCAGGAGCCAAATCCAAAAGGACCGTCCCCCGGAGGAAACGACTGGCTGGCGTAAAGTCTCCAGGAACACCATTCAACCCTGACCCACCTTGAATTCCTCCATCAACCAACTGGTCTGAGTTGCCGTTGTAAAGAGAGGAAAAACCACTCTTAGCGTAGTTTTGCAGATGCCATCCGTAGGTTGGGGCATTCGTGAGGATCGCTCCGTTGGTATCAGGATAGACCTGACCATCCAGTGCCCCATCAATGGTTTCTTGAACCGTTTTGGTAAAGGCCTGATGGTAATAATAGTGTGTCTTGCCATCGACCCACTCGATAACGGCGCTATCCCCTGACTTATCTCTCAGAACCAGGTGAAACGGGAATCCCATGATGGTGTTCCCTTCAACGCCGGCATTCACTACAAACTGAGCATTTTTAAAGTTTGAGAGCGCCTCCTTAACGCTTGCTGAAGTGCCGAGCGCATAGTTCACGGCATCCAGGACACCCAATTCCGGTCTTGGATCTTTGGGGTTGTACACAGGGAAAGACGTGAAGTCTGACATCTGAAGAAGTCCGACGTACAAACCCTCCGTGTTGACCCCATCATTGAGGTACACAGAGTAATACGGGGTCTGCCCCGCAAAGGCGTATTTATTCGTCCACGTCAGAGGCGTCACAGGTGAAGACTGCGGCATATTGATGTCACTGGTATTGACCAGTCCTCGTGCCCCATACCCGAACTTGTTTCCCATTTGCTGCGCAAAGTCCATATTTCGGGCAACGACAGCACGGATAGAATTCGGATCCTGGGCGTTGCCACCCAATACAAATACATTTGAACAGGCCTGCGTATCAGTCGTGGCAATACTTGTCATAGAGACCAATATCGCGGATACCAGCAGTGGTTTTATCTTCATGATGACCTCCTTAAAAATCCAATTCGCTATGGATTGGGCAAGGTTGGCAAACCGGCCAAAGTTCCCGTTTCAATCGCCTTAGCTGCTAAAGAAATCACTGGAGGCAGACCGTTCAAATGGTTGATCATGACCGTCTTTACGCCGCTTGAAGTTGTCTTTTCCACTGTCCTTGCATCTATGCCACACCATGCCAGGTTACTGGGTGACAGGCCCTGCTTCTGGAGACTGGACACGAGATTCTGGCTATTTCCCTGCACGAAGTAAGGCGCTCCCCCGACGTATCCCGAAGGCACCGGATATCCACTGCCGGCAAAGGGCACAATTTGATCCTGCAAAATCCCAGTGACATAAAGTGGAACTGACGCCCCCGTTGCGGTTTTGGGGATCCACGTCGTAATGTCATTTTCCTTCCAGAGCGCAACAGCAGGAACGCTCACATCCACCGCATTTAAGGCGCTCACGAAGCTTTGGGTCATGAGTTTTGAGGGATTGCGGTTCAACAAGCCATAACCGGTTTCCGTAAATGCCACCGCCATCTTTCCCGCATATGTCGCCAATTCAAGAGCAGGAATTGGCAAAGGGTTATTCTCAACAAACGTCAGGTACGGGGGATTCAGCATCGTTGGTAAGGCACTCCCAGAACTACCGGCCGCGCCTTGGGATGCGTAACCGACCAACAACGGTTTAGCCACAAAGGTCAATCTCGAGTTTTCATCCAAAGGCATCGGTTGATTGACCAATAACGATTGAGCCATCGCCCCTGTCATATCGTAATTTCCCGACATTGGCGCGATCATGGTGAGCTGACTCCCACCGAGATCAGGAGTCTTCTCCAAAATAGTTCTGGCCAGCCACTCTGCATTACCTCCGCCCTCACTGTATCCCGTGATTGCCAGAGCTGTACCTAGCACGTTGCCCTTGCTGACTTCTTCGGCAAGTTCGCGAGCGGCGAGGATGATATCTATACCCGCAGGCGCATTTTGAATACCCAAAGGATAGGGATGTGGATCCCGATTATCGCCGTACCCAAGGTAATCCGGCATGGCCAGGATTCGACCTTTTCCCGCTAATGCGGTAATTACCGTACAGGCCTCATGCGAGGGATGACTTGGTGCACCAGTGTCTCGAGTCACCTGGGTTGCATGGTCATAAACGACCATTCCGTTTGATAAGTCGCCCAGGGGAATCACGACCAGACCACTCAGAGTGACAGTCTGCCCCGCTGCAGCCGTCGAGCGATAAGTAATGTGATAGAGGTGACTTGTCTCCTTGGCCTTCTCATATGGGGGTAAAAGCCCCGAATTTGGAAGTAATGGAACCGTTTTGTAGGGTTTAAAAAGGTCTTCTTGCTCTTGGTTGATCTCGTGAGCCGTGGCAGTTCCAATATCCCGACTACTCAATAGACGCTGCTTGTTGTCGTAATTTCTGACGGGGTGAACGACAGCCGTGACATAGCGCTCACAGCTTCCCGTTCTTCCGATTTCAAAATCTGCAAACTTTTGGATCAACTCATCGGCAGTACCTGCTTCCGCCCCATTAACCGTTGAGGCCAACAAAATAGTGAGTAAGCCCCGGCCAACGTGGCAGTTGAAGAAAGATATTTTGCTCATTGTCTAGCCCCCGTGGGTTCTGAAGCAGGCAACCTCAGTTGCACAAGCTTAATCCTTACACTTCTTATGGTTTTCGCAGGCTATCGCTTAATCCAGAGACTGTCCAATACAACGTTAATAACTCCAGCATTCATCTAAGACATGGAATAAAAAGGCCAAACAAGAAGATGAATGACCGACAAAATCGATGGGATTTAGTGTGGGATTCATTTCTCCAGCACACAAAATCCATGTAGCAAGCTTCCAGCCTCACGACTCTGGCTTGCAGGAACTCTTCAACAAGACCATGCTCTTACCGTTAGGATTTTTAATCTACCCCCCTGAATTTCGTATCCGTCGAGGCCCGACATGACAGACATCAACCATCGCACAACTATCCTTGATGCGTCATCCGTGACACCCCCACACCCGGATCCTAAGGCTCCCCCCCTTCCGGACTCCGGGGTATTGGATCGGGAAAGCTATGTCAGCCTTGAAATGCCCCGGCTTTTTGACGCGGTGAACCGGACGAAAACACGAATTGGTTCAGCCGTACTCCTCAGAACCTTGGCGAACCCCTTGACTCAGCCTGAGGAAATCAAAGCCAAACAGGAGACTTTGCAAGGTCTTCGGGAGAATCCGGAACTAAGGACCCAACTTCAGCGTTACATGGATGGCCTCGCACGTCTCGAACCCTCTCTTTATCAACTCCTTTTCGGAACATTTCTCGGAATGTTCGGCTCGAAAGCCAACGAAATGGAGGTAGAGGGATTTGGGTATGA
This sequence comes from uncultured Methylococcus sp., assembly GCA_964344615.1. GTDB lineage: Bacteria > Pseudomonadota > Gammaproteobacteria > Methylococcales > Methylococcaceae > UBA6136. Next base: position 3,520 of record CAYFOC010000056.1, on the reverse strand, counting down.
GGCTTATATACGGGGCACCCAGTTCGTGACTCTTGCGGTAACCGGCGCTCATACCATAAAGCCAACCGGTCTCACCTATTTGGACAACGTTCTGAATGCCATTCGAGCGTTTCAGGAAACCCGCGGTTACCGTTTAGCGCGAGGCCCGGTGTTTCGGACCGAAAAAGGCATCATTACCCTAGAAGAAAAACGCTGGTGGACACCCTGCGTTCGTTTTGTACCGTCGCTCTTCAAGCCCATGTGGCTTCTGGCATTTGGAGTGCTCATTCTGGCTTTGGGTGAATTTCTGCCGTTCCTGCTCGACATCGTTGCAGAAATCATCGGCGCATTCTGGGTTTTTCTTTTCCCCTTGGTACTGATTTATATCCCGATCGTCGGTGCTTTTGACCGTGATGGATGCGTTTATCCCTTCCGCGACAGTCTTAGAAAGGCCCCGGAACTACACCACCTTCTCGATCACCTGGGGCAGTTGGATGAGCTTATTGCCTTCGACGCCTACGCTGAAACTGTCGGACACCCGACGGTTCTTCCGACAATCAAGAACGGAAAGCAACATAGCCTCAAATTCAAGGGGGCGCGCAATCCGATTCTCGCTCCAGAGTCCCCAAACTATGTTGGTAATGACATCGATCTCTCAAAGGCCAGACTCACATTAATCACTGGGCCCAACAGTGGCGGCAAGACCGCCTTTTGCAAGACGCTGGCTCAAACTCAGGTACTCGCTCAGGCCGGTGCCTATGTGGTTGCCGAGGAGGCAGAGATCACCATCGCGGATCGCATCTTCCATCAGGCGCCTGAGATCAGCCAATTGGCAGATGGTGAGGGCCGATTCGGAACCGAACTCCGGCGAACCAAGGCCATCTTCATGTCAGCAACACCAAAGAGTCTCGTCATCATGGATGAACTTTCAGAGGGAACGACTCATGAAGAGAAAATTGAAATCTCGATGAACATCCTCGACGGGTTTGCCAAGAAAGGAGGAAGCACTCTCCTGATCACCCATAACCATGCACTAGTAGATCAGTATGCGGATCGGCCGGAAGCCCTTACCCGTCAGGTGGAATTCGCCACAGGAAAACCCACCTTCAGGCTTGTCCCGGGCATTTCAAGGGTCAGTCACGCCGATCAGGTCGCGGCCCGCATTGGATTCAGCAAGGCCGATATTGACCGGCACCTGGCGGGTGAAGCCAAGCCTAAAAAATCCAGCAAACCAAAGAGTGTCTAGGTATTCGGAGGACGGGAAGCCTAGGCCTGTCCTTCAAGCTGAGTTTCCAGTTCCTGAATGCGCTCCAGAAGGCGATAGCTGAGCGCCAGGGCCTGAGGCGTCAATTCGACCTCAAGATCTTCCTGAAGCCGGCGCAACCTTCGCGCCAGGGAGACCATGCCGGCTTCAAAGCGCCAATCCCCTTCTGATCCGCCACTTGGCATCAGAATGCCTATCTCGACCAAGTGCTGAACAGACTCAACGCTCCAGCCAGAAATGCCAACAAATTCTGTCAGCGTCAAAACGGTAATCTCGGCGTCATAAATGATTGTCTCAGCACTCACGATGCTGCCCTCCCTTGAGCTTCTGGCCATCCCTTGAGTCCGGCGCGTGGATTGAACGACCCCTTTTCCCGCAGCGCCTCAAGAAGGCGCTTTTCCTCATCGGAAAGGTGGGTGGGGACGGCAATCCCGATAATGACAAATAGATCCCCCTCACCGGATTTGGGCTTAGGAAGACCTTTGCCCTGGAGCCTCAGTTTCCGTCCTGCTTGTACCCCTGCCGGAATCCTGAGGCTGACGGCACCATCCGGGGTCGGAACCTGAACCTGAAGCCCCAGAGCGGCCTCCCAGGGACTAATTGGCAGGTCGAGATACAGGTCATGATCCTGAGGCTTGAAGATCGGGTGCTCGTTGAATTCGATCCGAAGGTATAGATCTCCGGCTGGTCCACCGTGCATGCCTTTGCCGCCCTTGCCTGCAAGACGAAGCCGTTGGCCATTGACAACGCCCTTCGGAATTCGGGCCTTGAATTCGACAGGAACCCGTCTCAGACGCCCCTCGGGGTCATATTCCGGCATATCAAGATGAAGATCGAGCAGGGTGCCGGTAAAGGCTTGCTCAAGGCTAATTTTCGCGGCCACCTCGAAGTCCTGGCCCGGCATCGCAAACCCGTGGCCTGCCCTGCTGCCCTGACCGCCTCTCGCCCCAGAACGGGAGCGCGCGAGCTCCTCGAATAGTTCGGACAAGTCGATGCCTTCAAAGCCTCCGGCAGATGCATAATCCCCGGTACTGAATCCTCCCCCGCCCGGCTGGCTGAAATGGCTGGCCCAATCGGGCGGCGGCTTGAATTGCTCACCGGCGCGGTGCGTCCCCAGCTCGTCATAGGCCTTTCGAAGTTCAGGGTCTTTTAGCGTCTTGTAGGCTTCGTTGACCTCTTTGAACTTTTCCTCGCCCTCCGGATCCTTGGAGATATCGGGATGATAGCGATGGGCCAACTTTCGATAGGCCTTCTTGATCTCATCCTGTCCGGCATCCCGGTCTACACCGAGAATCTTGTAATAGTCTTTGAATTGCATGGTGACACTGATAATCGATGCAACGAGAGTCTGATTCTAGCCCGGATTGAGGGGCAAACCATTCGCTTGATGACGACTGGTCTTCGGTTTATCGTGACGATCAGATTATTCTTTCAAGAGAGACCGGAACCCAGCATGTCCCTGACCCTTTATCTTCTTCGACACGGCGAAACCGCCTCCAGCGCCTCCGGCGGTTTTTGCGGTGCCATCGACCCCGATCTCACACCCGAAGGGCATGAAATGGCTCAGGACTTCGGAAGCGTTTATGCAGGTCACCCGTTCAAGGCGGCTTACGTCAGCCCCATGTTACGGGCCCGGAATACAGCGACACCGGTATGTGCCGCACAGGGGATTGAAATGAATCTTCGCCCTGGACTGAGCGAAGTCTCCTTCGGCGAGTGGGAAGGAAAAACCACCGAGGAAGTTCGCCAACTCTACCCCAAGGAATATCTCCGCTGGAGCAGCGATGCGGGTTGGAATGGCCCCCCGGGTGGAGAGCGCGGCATTGACGTTGCCCGCCGCGCACTTCTGGTCCTTGATGAAATTCAGGCCAGCCATGACGAAGGGGATATTCTTGTCGTCTCCCATAAGGCTACGATACGCATCCTGATCTGCGCCCTTCTGGGAATTGACATCGGGGGATACAGGGACCGAATTGGAATCTCGGTTTGTTCGCTGTCCGTCGTCCAGTTCAACGAACACGGACCCCGTCTCGACAGGCTCGGCGATCGCTCTCATCTTCGCCCGACACTCCGCGCCAGAGTCGGAACCTGAAATCAGCACTAAAATACGTAGACAAAGGGCTTGCAATTCCAAGCCCTTTGGGCTCAAATGATGCCATGTGGCACTCGCCATACTCGACTTGGGGTTTACGCTCCGAGATTCTGAGTAAACTTTCCCCCATTTGTATTGACCCCGTTCAACGGAGGCATTTGTGAGCGATAACGTCATCCAAATCA
>CAYFOC010000055.1:0-10003 GCA_964344615.1 uncultured Methylococcus sp. | reverse complement strand
GCGTCCGACATGCCACAGTTGCATGAAAATCTTTCCACCGGCCGCGTGCGTGCTTGTCGCGACGTGCTGCCAACCCTTAACTTGCGCTTCTGTATGAATCCCTGGCGTCCACGGATAGCCTTGCCCTTGGGGTGAGATCTGGGCCCCCTCCGTCACGATCATTCCAGCGCTTGCCCGCTGTCCATAGTAGAGCGCATTCATGGGGCCAGGGATGTTGCCCGGCTGAAGGCTGCGACAGCGGGTCATGGGGGCCATGACGGTTCTGTTATTTAGCGTCAGCGCGCCAAGAGCGTAGCTGGTATTGAGCATGAGGGTGTTCGTCGTTAGGGTGAGTATTACCAGACGAGATCGTCAGGCACCTGATATTGAGCATAAGGATCCTCGCCATCGGTCGGTGATGTTTCATGCGCATTGAGGTGGACGACGTAAGAGCTGTCTCTTTGGTTGATTTTCTCGATGGTTTCACGTGGAACAAATTCGTAGCGACCCTCCAGGCGGACAATGCCCAGCAGTCCACGGACGAGATGGTCCCTCATTTGGCTGGTCAGGTAGATCTTCTTGATCTTTCCCTGATCGGCGAAGTTGTAAGGGACATCGCCTTCCTCCGGCTTTACCCGGCGGGTGGTGATGATTTGGCGAATCTGAGCGTCCAGCTCCCGTTTCGCGAGATCCGCTTGCCGTTGCTGATTCAGTTCCCGGTCTCTCTGTACCTTTTCAGCCTGCATTGTTTCCGTGTTGATCTCGGATTGTTGCGGGCGATGTGAGTTGGCTTTGAGCGCCTTGGTTTGGTCTTTCTGAAGTTTTTTGACCTGTTTTTCAGTGACCAGACCTGACTTGAGGAGCTGGTCTCGCAACCCTGCCATAATGCGATGACTCCATGAGAGAAGAGTAAAAAGACTACGACCCGTAACCGATCAACACGCGATGACCGAGAAGTGGTTCGTAGATTCCGTGTGCACTATGATAGTCGTATTTGGGGCGCCGATGCGGTCGCCCAAAATCACGCCGATCCGCTGAGATATACCCGCTATGATTTCCTATCCCCAGATTGACCCGGTGGCCGTGAGCCTTGGCCCACTCAAAGTGCATTGGTATGGCCTGATGTACATTATTGGCATTGGCGCAGCTTGGTATCTGGCAAGACTGCGCACCAAAGAGCCCGGCTTTCCGTGGACCGCTGCCCAGATCGAAGACCTGATCTTTTATTGTGCCGTAGGGCTGATGATCGGTGGTCGGTTGGGATATGTCTTCTTCTACAACTTCAATGTATTCATCAATGACCCATGGAGCCTCCTCCGGGTGTGGGAAGGAGGCATGAGCTTCCATGGCGGAATGCTCGGTGCCTTTAGCGGGATGGCTGTTTTTGCCTGGCAGACAGGAGCTCGCTTTGGTGATGTCACCGATTTTATTGGCCCGTATGTCCCCTTGGGACTTTTCACCGGACGCATCGGCAATTTCATCAATGGAGAACTCTGGGGGAAGCCAACGGATCTTCCCTGGGGAATGATATTCCCGACCGGTGGACCTGAGCCGCGCCATCCTTCTCAGCTTTACGAAGCCTTCCTGGAAGGGATCGTCCTGTATCTGGTGCTGTGGTGGTTCCGCCACCAAAATCCTCCTCGGACGGCCGTCAGCGGCATGTTCCTGCTGCTTTATGGAAGCTTTCGATTTGCCGTAGAGTTTGTGAGACTTCCCGATGCCCACATCGGCTATCTCGCGTTTGGATGGTTGACCATGGGCATGGTGCTTTCATTGCCCATGGTGATTGCCGGATTGATCATTCTTGCGCGGGCCTACGCAACGAAGGCTAAGGGGATCTGATGAACGCCAAAACGCATCCCGAACAGCAATATCTGGATTTGTTGCAAGAACTCCTCGAGGAGGGGGACACCCGAATTGATCGAACGGGCGTAGGCACCAAGGCGCTTTTTGGTCGCACGTTGAGGTTCGACTTGTCGGAGGGTTTTCCGGTTTTTACGACGAAACGGATTTTCTGGAAAACGGCATTCAAGGAAATGCTGTGGATGCTGAGTGGCGGACGAAACATCCGTGAGCTGCTCAGGGAAAATGTCCGTATCTGGACCGACTGGCCGCTCAAGCGTTATCGCGAGGCGACCGGGGAGACTATTTCACAGGAAGACTTCGAAGCTCGTATCCTGGCGGATGAAAACTTTGCCGAGGCGTGGGGCGACCTGGGTCCTGTTTATGGCGCGCAATGGCGTCGATGGAAAGCCGCTGATGGTCGAGAAATCGATCAGATCGCCGATTTGATCGAAGGTCTCAAGCGTAATCCTGGATCCCGTCGCCTTCTTTTTGAAGGCTGGAACGTGGGCGAACTGGACCAAATGGCGCTACCGCCCTGCCATAAGACATATCAATTCTTTGTATCCGAATCGACAGGGCGTCTTTCAGGAGCGCTCATGCAACGTTCGGCCGATGCCTATCTGGGACTGAGCTGGAACATTGCCAACCTTGCTCTCCTGACCCATCTTCTTGCGAAAGAATGTGGGTATTTGCCAGGAGACATCGTCTGGTTCGGCTGCGATGTTCACCTCTACCTGAACCATCAGGATCAGGCACGAGAACAGATTTCCAGAACTCCCCGCGCGTTGCCTCGGCTAGAGATCCTGAGGGATGCCCCTGACCTCTTCAGCTACAGCATCAGCGATTTCGATCTCAAGGACTATGACCCGCATCCTCATATTGCGGCAGAGGTAGCGGTTTAGCCGTCCCTACCTACTTGGACAGGGTGTGTTGATGGATCGCACCCCGTATCCAATAGAGGGCACTCAGGCCCAGAGCGGTCAGGATCCCCCTGAAGAACTCATGGTGGGCCTCCACCAGTTCCTTGAGTACAGACAGTGTCTGCCAGGAAACTTCCTGGCGCAGAAGGACTATTCCCAAAATCAGAACGCAGCCACCAAAGAGCTGCCGCAGTCGAGCGGACGGAATGCGCTGCGAAATCTTCTGACCGACAAGGCTTGAGGGAATGGTGATGGCCGCCAGCAGTGCAACGGCTTTCCACTCAATAGGATCATGACCGATGTAGCCCACCAGGGCTGCCATGCAATTCATGCCGATGATGAGGAGAGAGGTTCCGATCGCCGAACGTATGGCGAGCCCGCCCAGGAGATTGAGAGCGGGGACGATGACGAAGCCGCCACCGACACCGACGAGGCCGGTAATCAGGCCGACCAGAACCCCATCGAAAATAACCGTCGGAAGATGAATCCGTGCGGGGCATGGCTCACCTGGCAACGTCTCTACACCCGGCCGGAGTCGTTGCCCTAACATCATGAAGAGGGCCGTCATCAACATCATCAGCGTGAAGAGAATCATCAGGAGATTCTCCGGCACCCAATTCGCGAGAAGCCCACCGCCATAGCCGCCCGCCATCCCGGACAGGCCAAAAGCCACCCCGTTTTTCCAACAGACGTTCCGAATCTGGGCATGGCGGAATACGGCAATCAGGCTGGTGATTCCGACGACAGCCAGAGACAGCGCGATCGCGGTTTTGATCGGATATCCCCCGAGATAGACCAGGATCGGGACTAATAAGATGGATCCCCCTCCGCCGAGCAGGCCTAAAAACAGTCCGACACCGACCAAGCAGAGGTAAAAAAGACTCATGCGCGTGCCTTAGGCCTGTGTTTCGGTCGAGCCGCAGGCAAGATTGGCTGGAACGGCGGCATGAATATGTCGCGGCAAGGGAAGATCCAGACTGTTCATGATCCGGATAAAGTCTTCACGGCCGATACCAGGACCGAGCCGATCATTTTTCTGCATTTCCTGCCGGATGGTCGAGACGGTGTTGCCCCGGTAGTCATGGCCTGGAAAAACCAGGGTGTCGGGGAGGAGGGAAAACAGTTTCTGATGAATGCTGTCGAAGAGCTGCCCGGGGTTGCCTTGCTGAAAGTCCGTTCGGCCGCAGCCTCCAATGAGCAAGGCATCCCCAGTGAATACCCGGTCATCAAAAAGATAGCTGACACAGCTTTGGGTATGGCCCGGCGTATGGAGAACCTTGAAGGTCAGGGAACCCACCTGAAGCTCTACCCCATCAGAGACCAGAAGATCGGGACAGAGGGTCCCGGCATCCCGGTAGACGACGCTTTTGCTTCCTACGCGATCTCGCAGAAGACCGGACCCCGTTACATGGTCGGCATGCACATGGGTTTCCATGGTGTAGACCAGGCTGAGATTCAGATCGGCGAGGAGCGTGATGTACCCCTCCACTTCACTCAAAACGGGGTCAATCAAAACGGCCCGCCGCGTGCTCTGGCACCCCAGCAGGTAGCTGTAGGTCGAGGTATCGGGCTCAAAAAGTTGGCGAAAGATCATGGCCGGGACCTGAAATATTAGGATGGCCTAATATACCAGAGGGGCATCGCTTTAGGGGGGGCAATGGCGGCAGGGACTCTGCCGCCATTGGGGGTGAGAGGCGCTACTTGGGGGCGGCGATGGATGCCAATGCCTTGCCGTCGGTAAGGGCCTTCTGGTGATCTGAAGGTGCGAGAGCGATCAGACCCTTGTCTGCAAGATAGCCTTCGGATCCCGAAGCCTTGTCGCTCAGGAATTCAGTGATGTACTCCACGATACCCGGTATCTGGCCGACATGCGCCTTCTTGACGTAGAAAAAGAGAGGCCGAGAGATGGGATATTTGCCATCCACAATGGATTCATAGACGGGAGCCTGACCATCAATGGTGGCCGCAATGAGCTTGTCCTCGTTAAGTTCGAGGAAGCTAAAGCCGAAGATGCCAACGGCATCTGGATTGGCTTCGATTTTCTGAACGATCAGATTGTCGTTTTCGCCAACCTCGACGTAAGCACCATCTTCACGGATGGTCATGCAGGTGGCCTTGAACCAGGCTTCATCCTTTGCTTTCTTTTCCTTGATCCAGGGAACGGACTGGCAACCGCTTTCCAAGGCGAGTTCTGCAAACGCATCACGCGTTCCGGAGCTAGGTGGTGGGCCAAGGACCTGGATCTTCTTGGCGGGGAGGTTCGCATTGACATCCTTCCACGTCTTGTTGGGGTTATCGATCAGGGTAGGATTGGACGGATTCTTGGGGTCCGGCACCTTTTTGGCCAAGGCCAGAAAAAGTTCATGGCGGGTCAGGGCCAGTCGATCCTTTGCCTTGATGGACTGCGCCAGAACGATGCCGTCATAGCCAAACCGGATCTCTGCGATGTCCTTGACGCCCGCTTTGAGGCACATTTCAAACTCTGACTTCTTGATCCGCCTCGATGCATTCACGATATCGGGGGTGTTGGGCCCAACGCCTGCACAGAAAAGCTTGATGCCGCCACCGGTCCCTGTGGCTTCGACCTTGGGCGTCTTGAAGGCGCCTTTCTTTCCCAACTGTTCGGCCACTGTGGCTGAAAAGGGATACACCGTCGACGATCCGACGATGCTGATGCTGTCACGGGTAGCCCCGGCAGCCAATACGGATCCAGAAAGGCAGATGGATATGGTGTATAGGGCGCTCAGCCTTAGTGTGCGTGAAAACATGGGTCTATCCGTAAGGTGATGGAGGCTGCAGTTTAGGCCTATCGCACGGGCGGGAAAAGAGATCTCTGGGAAGCCTTGGCTGTGATCGCCTCAAGTCCATCGGCGAGCGTTGGATATTGAATGACGACGCCGAGCTCATCACGCATCCGGTCGACCATCAAACGCTTGGATTCCTCCAGAAAGGTCATCATGGCGGGAGTGAGATGCTGACGGGCTTGGGCCAGGGGAATGGAGGGCGGTCTTGGGAGCCCCAGATGGTCGGCAACCTGCCAGAAATAATCGGTCATGGTGGAGGGGTGGTCATCGCTGACGTTATAGGCACGAAAATCGAAAGCCGTATCGATTTGAGCGGCACGCAAGCAGACGTGAGCAAGATCATCTGCATGAATCCGATTGCTCCAGGGGGCTTCAACAGGATCAATCACTGGCAGACCCGCCCGGATGCGGGCTTCGGGAAGTCGCCCGTCCCCGTAGATTCCCGGTACCCTAAGAACGAGGACCTTTGTGCCGGTCGTTGTGGCATAAGCCTTCAGCAATGATTCGGCATGAAGCCTTCGTTGGCCCCGATCTGTTTTGGGCTGAAGCGGAGCGCTCTCATCGATCCATGCACCGCCGGCATCCCCATAGACCCCGCTGGTACTGATATAGACGATTCTTCGGGGAGGAGCCTGAAGTGCATCCAGAAAGCGAGCCATGCGCGGATCAGTCCGTCCTGTTGAAGGCGGCGGCGCCAAGTAGAAGAGGGTATCGATGGGCGCGGTAGGCAGCTCAAGAGATCCTTCTGGATCAAGATCTCCCGTATAGGGCGTGATGCCTTCCTGAATCAATCTATCGGCCGCGAGATGGGAGCGGGCAAGCGCTACGACAGGGAGGCCCTGTTGCATCAGAAGTGAGGCCAGACGTCGGCCAACGTCACCACAGCCGACCATGAAAACGGGGAGAGAGGATGGCATGTCGGTAGAACAAGGAATGACACGAGGATTCGGTACTATACTGTCGGCAGTGACATGAAAAAAGTTCTATCGTCTGCTGACGCGTCCTTCCGCCAAGAATGGCCCCTCTGGAGCACTCATTGATGTTATTGAAGTCGGTCCTTGTCCTCGCGGTTTACCTGCTTGTGAATCCACTGGCAGGGGCGAGCAACGTGATCGTGCTTGATAGTGAAGCCATTCAGCATCTCGATCTTCGAACGGCCCTGCCGAAGGTGGTCGGTGCCATACCGTTGGCCGAAGCGCCGGCACGCGTGGTGATTCCTCCAGCCAACGAATTTGCAGTGACCTCCATGCAATCGGGCATCATCACCCGCGTGAATGTGCCGCTGGGAGTCAGCGTGAAGCAGGGCGAGGTTCTGGCCGAAATCGATAGTATCGCTCTGGTGGACCTTCAACGTGCCCTTGTGGATGCGCAGTCGGTATTGGCTCTGACGGAATCAAAAATGCGGCGCGATGATGTCTTGCTGAAAGAGGGTGTCATTGCCAAGGTCCGCTGGCAGGAGACCAAGACCGATTTTGAGCGATCACGTGCCACGATGCGGGCCTCCGAGCAAGCTTTGCTGGCCTCCGGGCTTTCGACGCAGGAAATCCAGCAACTCAAGTCTGGACGCTCGATCAGCGGCAGCTACCGGGTTGTGTCCCCGACCAACGGCGTCGTGCTTGAGCGCATGGCCATCGTGGGACAGAAAGTGGATGCGCTCTCCCCCCTGTTCCGTGTCGGAAAGCTGGATGAGCTCTGGCTTGAAGTCGACCTGCCTCAGGAGTTGCTGAAGGAAGCACAGACCGGCGATCGGATCGGGATAGAGAGCCCAAGAGCCAGTGCGCGTGTGATAGAGATCGGTCAGAACGTGAATCCGCAAAATCAGACGGCCTTGATTCGAGCCAGGGTCAGCGAGGGTGCTGAAGGTCTGAAGCCGGGTATGCACGTGAATGCTGAACTGATGCACCGGAGTACGGATCGTATTTTGAAAGTTCCTCTGGCCGCTATCTTCAACCATGAGGGCCGGCAATACGTCTTCGTGAGCCGAGAGGCTGGTTTTGAGGCCGTCGAAGTGGCCATCGCAGGGGAAGAGTCGCATTACGCCGTGATTCACGAGGGGCTGACTGGTACGGAGCCGGTTGTGATTCAAGGTGTCGCCGGACTCAAGGCCAAATGGCTTGAGGCGGCTGGCTCCGCTCCGGAGTAAGCCTGAATGGATGCTCTGATCCGTTTTGCCCTGACGCAGCGGCTGCTGACGCTGCTCATGGCGCTCTTGCTGGCAGGGCTCGGGACAGTCGCAGCGCTCAAGTTGCCCATAGATGCGTTTCCCGATGTGTCCCCGACGCAGGTTAAGGTCATCATCAAAGTGCCGGGGATGACGCCGGAGGAAGTCGAAACACGGATCACGGCACCCATTGAGGTCGAGTTACTGGGAATTCCGAATCAGACCATCCTCCGGTCGGTGGTGAAATACGCCTTGACGGATATTACGGTCGATTTTGAGGAAGGTACGGATATCTATTGGGCGCGACAACAGGTTGCCGAGCGGCTCTCAAGAGCCTGGTCCACGCTACCCTCGAACGCCGAGGGGGGCATTGCCCCCATGACAACGCCCCTGGGTGAAATGTTCATGTTCACCATTGAAGGGGAGCAACTGACCCTGAGTGAGCGACGCAACCTCCTGGATTGGGTAATCCGTCCCGCCCTTCGCACCGTCCCCGGGGTCGCGGATGTGAACGCGCTTGGCGGTCAGGTCCGAAGCTTTGAAGTCATCCCTGATACGGTGCGCCTGGCTTCACGTGGCGTGAAGATGGATGACTTGATGGAGGCCCTCAAGAAGAACAACCGTAACGATGGCGCGGGTCGTCTGGGTGAAGGCGAAGAATCGCTGCTGGTTCGAACGGAGGGCCGGATCAAGGATCTTGAGGATGTTCGAAGGATTGTCGTGGTCGAACGGGGAGGGGTACCTATCACCGTCGCCGATATTGCGGAAGTCCGTATTGGCGCCCTGACCCGTTATGGTGCCGTAACGCGGGGCGGCAAAGGAGAAACCGTCGAGGGTCTGGTTCTGAGTCTCAGAGGAGCCAACGCCCGGGAGGTGGTCAAGGGTGTCGAAAAGAAGCTGGATGAGCTTCGACCTGCGTTGCCGGCAGAAGCCAGAATCAATGTGTTCTACAACCGGAGCCAACTGGTGGACCGGGCGACTGGAACCATTATTCATGCGTTGATCGAAGCCACGCTGCTCGTCGTCATTTTGCTGGTTCTTTTTCTGGGAGATCTCCGAGCCGCCTTGACGGTCGCATTGATCCTTCCCTTGGTGGCTTTGTTCACATTCCTTTTGATGCGTTTCTTCGGGTTGACGGCTAACCTGATGAGCCTGGGTGGGCTTGCGATCGCGATCGGCAAGCTGGTCGATCCTGCGGTGGTGGTTGTCGAAAATATTACCGCCCACCTTGCTGCACAACCTGATAAGCCACGATTGCCGAGACTCCACGTCATCTACAGGGCGATGCGCGAGGTCATGGCGCCAGTGATCTCAGGCTCCCTGATCATTGGTATCGTTTTCGTGCCGCTTTTGTCCTTGGAGGGTCTTGAGGGCAAGCTTTTCCGCCCCGTTGCCCTGACCAATGTATTTGCCATGTCAGGATCCATGCTGTTCTCCCTGCTGGTGATCCCTGTTTTGGCCTCGTTTCTGATGGTCAACGTCAAGCATGAGGAACCTTGGCTCTCACGAAAGCTTCACGCGATCTATGAGCCTTGCCTGATCTGGGCGTTAAGTCACTCTGAGCGAGTACTCAAGATTGCGGGGGGGCTCTTGGTGGCGGCGTTGCTGCTTTATGGTTTCATCGGGAAAACCTTCATGCCGACCATGGATGAAGGGGATTTGATCGTGCAAGTGGAAAAACTACCGTCAATCAATCTTGAGCAGTCGGTACGAATGGATACGCAAATTCAAAAGGCATTGCTCGAGCATGTGCCTGAAATTCGCGATATCACGGCCCGCGTGGGTTCAGATGAGATTGGGCTCGATCCGATGGGTCTTAACGAGACCGATACGTTTTTGACCCTCAAGCCTATCGTCGAGTGGGAAACCGAGGACAAGGAGGCCGTGCGGGAGAAGATCCGTACGGTCCTTGAAACCATCCCTGGTATTTCTCATGGCTTTACCCAGCCTATCCAGATGCGCGTCACAGAGATGCTGACGGGCGTCAGGGGGGATGTCGCGATCAAGCTGTTTGGAACAGATCTCACCCTGTTGAATACAAAGGCAGAAGAAATTGCCGCTGTCCTCAGAGGCGTTCCCGGCGCTACCGATGTCTATACGCCGATCAATAAAGGCATGCAGTATCTGGTGGTTCGCGTGGATCGGCTGGCTGCCGGACGCTTGGGCCTCAATGCCGAGACCCTGGCCGATACCTTGCAGGCGCAGATCGAGGGGCTCAAGATTGGTGTGGTCCTGGAAGATGTAAGGCGAACACCCCTGTTGCTTCGAGGTGCGGGTGAACCGGAAACTTTGCG
>CAYFOC010000054.1:0-10010 GCA_964344615.1 uncultured Methylococcus sp. | reverse complement strand
ATCTCGGCGCCGAGATTCCTGAGTTCCTGATAGTGTCTGGCCGCTTCATGAAGCGCCTTTTTGATGTCGGCAATATCTGCGACCTGCGAACCCATGTGGAAATGCATGAGCTTGAGCCAATCGAGTTTACCGACTTCTTTCAATCGGGCAACAAGCTTAAGTATTTCCCCGGTGTGAAGTCCGAACTTTGATTTCTCACCGCCACTGTTTTGCCATTTTCCAGCGCTGATGCTGGAAAGCCTTATTCTGACACCGAGTTGAGGATCGATCCCAAGATTCTGCGCCTCTGATAGCACAAGCCCCAGTTCAGAAATCTTTTCGATAACGATGAAGATGTTGAGGCCAAGCGATCGCCCAATCAATGCAAGTCGGATATAGGAGCGATCCTTATAGCCATTGCAAATGACCGTTCCGGCTTCGGAGAGAGCCAGGATGGCTAGAAGTTCTGATTTGCTTCCGGCTTCAAGGCCAACCGCATGACGACCATTTTGAAGGAGGGCATCAATGACGCCGCGCTGTTGATTGACCTTGATGGGGTAAACAGGTGTGTACGCCCCTTGAAATGCATGTTCTTCCCGAGCGCGCTCGAAGGCGTGCGTCAGCTGTGCAACGCGGTCGTTGAGAATGTCCGTGAATCGCACCAGGACGGGCAGATGGAGCCCTTCTCGGCGAATGGTGTTGACGATGTCGGGCAGCACAATCTGGCCGTGCCCGGGTTCCCGGGAGGGCGTAACGATGACCTGTCCTTTCTCATTGATATCAAAATAGCCCTCTCCCCAATGTTCGATCGCGTAGACTTCCCGGGAGAGGGCCGTGCTCCAGTTCTCGGGCATGGCATATTTCCTTTGATTAACACCACAATTATGTGGAAAATCCAACGCCTTTTCCACGAGAGGATTTCTGAATGGTCGGCTCACCTGGTTGGTTCACTGAGATTTACCCGAAGCAAGGCAGTGCCTTCTCGATCAAGGTTACGTCGAAGTTAGAAGAAGTACAGTCACCATTCCAGAAAATCGAGATGTTCGACACGGAATGGTTTGGCAAGCTTATGATCATCGATGGTTGCACGATGGTGTCTGATCGGGACAACTATCTTTACCACGAGATGATGACACACCCGGTCCTCTACACGCATCCAAATCCCAAGCGGGTCTGGGTGATCGGCGGGGGTGATTGCGGCAGTCTCAAGGAAGTGTTGAAGCATCCTGAGGTTGAAGAGGCTATCCAGATCGAGATCGATGAAGAAGTCACGCGGTTGGCCGAGAAGTACTTCCCAGACCTGTGCTCTTCAAACAGCGATCCACGGGCGAAATTGCTCTTCATCGATGGAATCCAGTGGGTGAAGGATGCCCCGGATAACAGTGTCGATGTCATTATCGTGGATAGTACGGATCCAGTCGGACCTGCTGAAGGGCTATTCAATCAGGCCTTCTACAAGGAGTGTCTGAGATGCCTTGGCGCCAATGGAATCCTGGTGCAGCAGAGTGAATCACCCCTGTTTCACGAAGACCTCATCATGGATATGCATGCGACGATGCGGAGCGCAGGATTCTCGCAGACCCAAACTTTCTATTTCCCGCAGTGCCTGTACCCCTCTGGCTGGTGGAGCGGCACAATGGCGTCGAAGGGCGGGCTGGATGGATTCAGAGAAGTTGCCGCCCGGGAGGCCCCTTTTGAATCCCGCTACTACAACACAGACATTCACAAGGCAGCATTCGCAACACCGAGTTTCATGAAGCGAAGGATTGCGGCGCTCTAAGATCCCAAGAGGAATCAATATGGCAGAAAAAGAAGTCAGCGAAGCGCTCTTTAAGCTTCGTGAACAGGTCGAGAAGCTCGAACTGGATCATCCTGAAGTCAAGAACCGACTTGAGGCATTGCTCGAAAAAGTTGAAACCCGATTTGAATCGTCGGCCGATGGGAAGCATCTGCAGGTTGTTGACGAAGTCAGGGAGGCTGTCGAACAGTTTGAAGTAGAACACCCGACAGTGACGGCGGTCGTGGCTGAATTTCTTCAGGTTCTCAGTAATATCGGCGTTTAAGTTTGGGCCTAAGGCTATCCTGCCTCGGAACGGGGCAGGGCATAAAAAAACCGGGCGGATCGTTAAGACCCGCCCGGTTTTTTTTGACTGTAATCGAATCGATTACAGCGTGTCGACTGCGTTCAGTTCCTTGAACGCGAGCTGCAGACGGTCAGACATGCTGGTCTGAGCGGCGCGAATCCATACGCGCGGGTCGTAGAACTTCTTGTTCGGCTTGTCGGCGCCTTCCGGGTTGCCGATCTGGCCCTGGAGGTAACCTTCGTTCTTGATGTAGAACTGACGAACGCCATCCCAGTAAGCCCACTGCGTGTCCGTGTCGATGTTCATCTTGATGACGCCGTAGCTGACAGCTTCGGTGATTTCTTCCGGAGTTGAGCCTGAGCCACCGTGGAATACGAAGTCCAGAGAGTTGGCCGGGAGACCGAACTTTTCGGAGACGAACTTCTGTGAGTTCAGAAGGATCTGCGGGGTCAGCTTGACGTTACCGGGTGAGTAAACGCCGTGAACGTTACCGAAAGAAGCTGCGATCGTGAAGTTCTTGCTGATCTTTGAGAGATGCTCATACGCGTAGCCGACATCTTCAGGCTGCGTGTAGAGTTCAGAGTGATCCATGCCTGAGTTGTCGACGCCGTCTTCTTCACCGCCGGTGCAACCGAGTTCGATTTCGAGGGTCATGCCGAGCTTGGCCATGCGGGTCAGGTACTTGGCAGAGATCTCGATGTTTTCTTCCAGAGATTCTTCTGACAGGTCGAGCATGTGCGAACTGAACAGCGGCTTGCCCGTTTCAGCAAAATGCTTTTCGCCGGCGTCCAGGAGTCCGTCGATCCAAGGCAGCAGCTTCTTTGCGCAATGGTCGGTGTGCAGGATAACCGGAACGCCGTAGTGTTCAGCCATCAGGTGAACGTGCTTGGCGGCAGAGATGGAGCCGAGGATCTGAGCCTGCTGGCCTTCGAGCTTGATGCCCTTGCCGGCAAAGAACTGGGCGCCACCATTTGAAACCTGAATGATGACCGCTGAACGAGCCTTGGCCGCAGATTCGAGTACCGAATTGATTGAGTCGGTGCTGATGACGTTCACAGCAGGCAGTGCAAACTTGTTTGCGCGAGCGTGCGCAAAGATTTCCTGAACTGCAGCGCCGGTAGCAACGCCGGGCTTGACGATATCGAGCAGCTTTTTAGACATCCGAGGGCTCCGTAAAAGCGAGTGACAAAAACAGGCATTCTATCAGAATTCTTGTTCTCCCCCCAAGGGTCTCCTCTGGTGCACGAGGCTTGTCAGTAGGCAAGTTCCGAGGAGCAGGCTGCCGTGCAAGTTGACTGAAAGGGGTTCGAAAGCGAAAATACGAGGGCTAAAGATGGTGATTCCATCTATTCCCACTTACCGCCGAACACGATGCAGCCCACCCCCGCTTCCGACGATGTATTGGTCTCGATTCGAGGCCTCAGCTACAGCTGGGGAGAGCGCAATATCTTCGATGACGTCAGCATCGATATCCCGCGAGGCAAGGTCACGGCTGTCATGGGGCCCAGTGGCACGGGCAAAACGACACTCTTAAAGCTTATCGGTGGGCAATTACGTCCTGACAGCGGGACGGTCTACTTTGATGGTGTCAACGTGCACGCGGCTAGCCCGGGTGAGCTTTACGAAATGCGAAAGCAGATGGGCATGCTTTTTCAAAGCGGTGCGCTGCTGACGGACATCAACGTTTTCGAGAACGTTGCTTTCCCGCTTCGTGAACACACGGCCTTGCCCGAATCAATGATTCGATCGCTCGTCCTGATGAAGCTTGAGGCCGTCGGGTTGAGGGGAGCGAGACACCTGATGCCTTCGGAACTTTCCGGAGGAATGGCGCGACGGGTTGCGCTTGCGCGTGCCATAGCGCTCGACCCTTCCATGCTGATGTACGACGAGCCGTTTACCGGGCAGGATCCTATTTCAATGGGCGTCTTGGTGAAATTGATCCATGACCTCAACAGGGAGTTAGGGCTGACAAGCATCGTGGTTTCCCATGATGTGAAGGAAACGATGGAAATCGCCGATCACGTTTGCATCATTTCTGCCGGAAAGGTCGTCGGGCAGGGGAGCCGCGAGGATGTCGCCCGTTCAGATTCGGCTTGGATTCGCCAGTTTATGGACGGCGCTCCCGACGGTCCTGTTCCCTTTCATTATCCCGCAGAAGACTATCGCATGGATCTGATGGGCCGGATTGAATCACTACAGAAGTCATAATGCGCCAGGTCCTCAAAGATTCACTGCAGCGGCTGGGTCAGACAACGCTTAGGGCGGTCGGCAAGCTTGGCCGATCCATGGTTTTTACCGCGCATGCCATTTCTGGCTTCCCGGGGCTTGTCCGTCGTCCGCGATTGCTGGTTCAGCAAATTTATTCCGTCGGCGTATTGAGCATTCTGCTGATCGCTGTTTCTGGTCTTTTTGTAGGCATGGTGCTCGCGCTACAGGGGTTTAACGTCCTTTCCGATTTTGGCGCCGAGGAGTCTCTGGGTGTCATGGTGGCTGCCTCATTGGTCAGGGAGCTGGGGCCAGTCGTCAGTGCCTTACTCTTTTCCGGTCGCGCCGGGTCGGCGCTGACGGCCGAAATTGGTTTGATGAAGGCGACCGAGCAACTCTCCGGAATGGAAATGATGGCTGTTGACCCCATCAAGCGCATTGTGGCACCGCGCCTTTTGGCCGGAACGCTCTCACTGCCCTTGCTTGCAGGCCTCTTCACGGCCGTTGGCGTATTGGGCGGGTATTTTGTGGGGGTTGGCCTGCTTGGGGTTGACCAGGGACCTTTCTGGTCTCAAATGCAGACTCAGATTGATTTTTGGGATGATGCGGTCAACGGATTCATCAAAAGCCTTGTTTTTGGTGCCGTAGTCACCGGTATTGCAGTTTTTGAAGGGTATGACGCCATCCCTACGGCGGAAGGTGTCAGTCGGGCGACGACCCGTTCTGTCGTGTATTCGGCTTTTGCAGTCTTGGGGTCGGACTTCGTACTCACTGCGCTCATGTTTGGGGATTGATTCATGCAGGTCACTAGGACAACGGAAATTTGGGTGGGAGCCTTTGTGGCCCTGGGGCTTGTCGCGCTCTTTTTCGTCGCCATGCAGGTCAGCAATCTGGGAGACTTCAAGTCCTCCAGGGGAAGCTATCTGATCAAGGCTCACTTTGGAAATGTCGGCGGACTCAAGGTGCGCGCACCTGTATCCATGGCTGGTGTCACCCTCGGGCGGGTTGAAAAGATTTCATTTGATGCTTCCCGATATGAGGCTCTGGTCGAGGTGCGCATTGATCCGGCCTTCAAGCAGATTCCGGATGACACCAGTGCCAGCATCCTGACGGCAGGACTTCTCGGTGAGCAATACATAGGCCTGACCGCGGGTGGCTCCGATACGTATCTCAAGGAAGGAGACGAGATCGAGTTGACGCAGTCGGCCGTGATCTTGGAACAGCTGATTAGCCGCCTGATGTTCAATAAGGCGGAAGAAGGCAAAGGCGACAACAAGAAGGCGAGCGAAAATAGTCCAGCGCCGGCCGCGCCGGTATCCGTCAAGGCGGTCGCGCCTGTGCCTGAATCGGCCAGCGTCGCTCAGGTACAAGAGGATGCATCAAAGCCGGAAGCGGAAAATGAGGTCAAGCGGAAGACCAAGGGCTCTTCAGCAGCTAGCCACAAGAGCGTCAGAAAGCATGCAGCAGAGACGCATCACGATGCTGGGCACAAGAGTCATGCGACAAAGAAAAAATCGCATTAAGGCAAAGTCAGTTACCGTGGAGCCGACCTCACTTCGTTTTGAGTCGGGCGGCCGAACGGGTAACTATCTACTGGCTGGCGAAATGACGTTCAAAACCTCTTTGTCAGCAATACGTGAGGCGGCCAGCATCATTGATGCGGCCTATACGCCGTTGCATTTCGATTTGTCTGGCGTTACTCGAGCCGATAGTGCCGGCGTTGGCCTTCTGATCGAATGGCAACGAATTGCTGCTCGGGCGCGGTGTGATCTGCGCTATACCCAAATGCCCAAGTCCCTAGAGTCCATTATGCGTGTGACCGGGGTGCTTGGAATGCTGCCCGTTGACTGATACGGTTGGCGAATCCGAATCGAGAGAAGATCTGATGGATAAGTTGATGATCACCGGCGGGAAACCCTTGAATGGGGAGCTCCGCATCTCTGGCGCAAAGAACGCGGCTCTGCCGATACTTGCAGCCACCTTGCTGTCTGAAACCCCAGTAACGGTGGGTAATGTCCCCCATCTGCTTGATATCACCACGACCCTGGAGCTTCTGGGAAGGATGGGCGTCAGCCTGACGGTTGACGAGAAGATGAACGTTGAGGTTGATCCTTCACCTATCAAGAGCTTTCTGGCGCCATATGATCTCGTGAAGACGATGCGTGCCTCGATTCTGGTTCTGGGTCCGTTGGTATCGCGTTTCGGCCGTGCCGAAGTTTCCCTGCCAGGGGGGTGTGCGATCGGCGGTCGGCCCGTGAATTTGCACCTTCAGGGTCTTGCGCAGATGGGGGCGGATATCAATGTCAGGAACGGTTACATTCACGCAAGTGCAAAGCGGCTGAAGGGTTGTCGTCTTGTTCTTGACCTTGTAACGGTCACCGGGACTGAAAATCTGATGATGGCCGCGACCTTGGCCGAAGGCACGACCATCATCGAAAACGCGGCCCGCGAACCAGAGGTCGTGGATCTTGCAAAGTTCCTCAATATGATGGGTGCGAAGATCTACGGCGCAGGAACGGACGTGCTTGAAATCGAGGGGGTCGAAAGTCTCTCTGCACAGGGCCAAACCTATCGCGTGATGCCTGATCGTATTGAAGCGGGAACCTATCTTGTCGCGGCGGCCATGACACGGGGCAAGGTCAAGCTGAAGGATGTTCGTCCGGACATCATGGATGCTGTTTTACAGAAACTTCGTGAGGCGGGCGCCCAGATTGTGACGACCGACGATACGATCAGTCTCGATATGACTGGCCAGAGACCGCAGGCTGTGTCTCTCCGAACAGCGCCTTATCCGGCATTCCCTACGGATATGCAGGCTCAGTTCATGGCCATGAATACGATTGCCGACGGAGTGGGCGTCATCACCGAAACGATCTTTGAAAATCGCTTTATGCATGTTCAGGAAATGCAGCGCATGGGAGCCGATGTTACGGTCGAATCGCACACAGCCATTGTTCGCGGAAAACCGATGTTGACCGGTGCGCCGGTTATGGCGACAGATCTCAGGGCATCCGCGAGTCTGGTCTTGGCTGCACTGGTAGCTGAGGGCCAGAGTATCGTTGATCGCATCTATCATATTGATCGCGGTTATGAGTGTATCGAGGAAAAACTCGCACAACTGGGCGCGGAAATCCGCCGAGTTCCACAATAACCAGGACTGCTGGAGAACAACGTGCTGACACTTGCCCTATCGAAAGGCCGGATCTATGACGAAGCCGTTGAACTACTTTCGCGGATAGGCATTGAGCCGACGGTTGATCCTGGAACCAGTCGAAAACTTATTCTGCCTTCTAATCGGGAAGGTCTTCAATTCCTGATAATCCGAGCCAGCGACGTTCCGACCTATGTCGAATACGGCGCCGCAGATTTGGGGATCGCGGGCAAGGACGTCCTCGCTGAATACGAAACAGAGGGACTCTATGAGCCCTTGGATCTCGGGATTGCAAGTTGTCGCTTGATGACGGCAGGTCGCCCTGGGCTGACTTTCCGGGCGGGAGAACGTCCTCGTGTAGCTACCAAGTATGTGAAGACCGCACATCGTTTTTTTGCCAATCGTGGCATCCAGGCTGAAATCATCAAGCTGTACGGCTCCATGGAGCTCGCACCCCTGGTAGGTCTTGCCGATTGCATCGTGGACGTCGTAGACACCGGGAAGACCCTCAAGGCCAATGGCTTGGAGCCTTTGGAGTTGATTATGGAAGTGAGCAGTCGACTGATCGTCAATAAGGCGGCCATGAAAATGAAGCACGCAGAAGTTAGTGGCTTTATTGAAGAAATCAAAGCGGCATTGGCCCAAAAGTAATGTCTAAGTCGATTAACATCAGACAGCTTGACAGTCGCAGCGGAACGTTTGATTCCGAGTTGCGCTCCGTACTGGCTTTTGACTCTTCTACGGATCAGTCCATCCATGATCGTGTGGTTGAGATTCTCGGGCGCGTCAAAAAGGAAGGCGATGCGGCACTCCTTGATTACACCCGCCAATTTGATCGCTTTCAGATGGATCGTGTTGAAGATCTTGAGATAGGGCCTGAGGCACTCGCATCCGCTTGGGCCTCCCTTCCACGAGAAACGGCAGCGGCTCTGGATAAGGCGGCCAACAGAATCAGGGCTTATGCCGAAAATCAGCGTATTAACTCTTGGGAATTTACTGAAGAAGATGGCACGACCCTAGGTCAAAAGGTCACCCCGCTAGATCGGGTCGGAATTTATGTACCTGGTGGTAAGGCGGCTTATCCCTCATCCGTGCTCATGAACGCCATACCGGCTCATGTGGCGGGCGTTCCTGAGATCATCATGGTCTCGCCAACTCCTCTGGGTGAACTCAATCCTCTTGTGCTGGCAGCTGCCCATCTGGCGGGTGTCCACCGTTGTATTCGCATCGGGGGGGCTCAGGCTGTCGCTGCATTGGCTTATGGAACCGACTTTGTCCCGAGGGTCGACAAGATTGTCGGCCCGGGAAACATTTATGTTGCAACGGCCAAGAAGTTGGTCTTTGGTGACGTCGGGATCGACATGGTTGCTGGTCCCTCGGAGATTTTGGTTATTTCCGATGGGAAGACAGATCCTGATTGGATTGCCATGGATCTTTTCTCGCAGGCAGAACATGACGAGGATGCTCAGGCGATCCTGATTTCAAATGACCCGACGCATTTGGCGGCGGTTCAGGAAAGTATGGAACGGCTCCTGCCGACCATGGATCGACAGGATGTTATTTGCGCCTCCCTGAATGGGAGAGGGGCGATGATTTTGGTTCCTGATTTGCAAGAGGCGGCCCGAGTGGCCAATGCAATTGCTCCAGAGCATCTCGAACTGTCTGTCGCGGAACCTGAAAAGCTGGTGAAAATCATCAGCAACGCCGGTGCGATTTTCATGGGTCGTTATACGGCCGAGGCCTTGGGTGACTATTGTGCCGGGCCAAACCACGTTCTTCCGACGTCAGGCACAGCACGTTTTTCTTCCCCCCTTGGCGTTTACGATTTTCAGAAGCGCACAAGCATCATCCACTGTTCAGCGAAAGGTGCGAGCACTCTAGCCGGGATTGCGTCCATTCTGGCGCGTGGTGAGGGATTGGATGCCCACGCTCGTTCAGCTGAATTCAGACGGATCGATTCGCGTGACTGATCAGCCAGAGAACATCGCGCGTCTGCTTCGTAAGGAAGTCCGTGCACTTAAGGCCTACCATGTACCCGATTCTAGGGGCTACACCAAGCTAGATGCCATGGAAAATCCTTATGATTGGCCGGAAGAGATGGTCAGGGATTGGCTTGAGGCACTGAGACAAGCAGCGCCCAATCGTTACCCCGATCCGGCATGCGCTGAGCTCAAGGAAGCGTTGCGAGCCTCAAATGGTGTACCGCCTGGCGCAGAGCTTCTGCTCGGGAATGGATCGGATGAAATCATTCAGATTCTTCTGATGGGGCTCAAGCCAGGTTCTACCGTCATGGCGCCGGAGCCAACCTTTGTCATGTACCGTCAGATTGCTCACAGTCTGGGTCTGACTTTCATTGGAATTCCCCTGGGCAAGGAAGACTTTTCCCTTGATCTTGTTGCCTTCCGCGAAGCTATAGTCGAGCATGATCCCGCGCTCATCTTTTTGGCGTATCCCAATAATCCAACCGCCAACCTCTTTGAGCGCTCGGCGATGGAAGCGATTCTCAGAACGGCGCGAGGGCTGGTGGTGGTTGATGAGGCTTATGCCCCCTACGCATCAGCCAGCTACATGTCAGAAATTCCGGCATTCCC
>CAYFOC010000053.1:0-10055 GCA_964344615.1 uncultured Methylococcus sp. | reverse complement strand
CAGTACCAAGGATGAAAAATAGGGGTGCAGGGCTGGTATGGTTATCGACAAGTATCGCGTATCTGATAAAGCCTAGCCAAGCGGCTTTAGGAGCTTATAAGTGAAAAGCAGGAACGATCCGACGCCCGAGTCTCTCCCCCTGGAAAAAGACAAGCCACTCGAGAGGGCTGTGTGGCTTCGATCCCCCCTGAGTCCCGGATTCCTTCCCGAGTCAACGGTCCTTTTTCACCATGCCCGCAATGCCGGACAATCCGTCTTCAAGGCCTCCGTGCATCTCATTCAGAAAGCCTCCAGCGAACTGGATGTCAGGGGCGTTGCCGGCGGGGTCGTCGCGATGAGCGCGGGGGAGGTCATGGGCATGGCAGTCGGTGGCGCATTAGGGTCGGTTGCAGGGCCTGCGGGATCGGTGGTGGGTGCGCAGTTAGGCGGCTTTGCGGGTGGATCTTTGGGCGCGCGCTATGGCTATGAATATGCCGTGACCAGCCATAAGCCCATCCCCCCGACGCCGGTCGAGGCGTCCGGGGAGGTGCTTGTCAATCGTGGGGTAGAGCGCCTCGGTGAGGCCGTCGGTCAGGCTGGGGGGAGTGCGATGGGGACGGCGATTTCCGGCACACGTGCAGGATCCCTCCTGGGGCGCATCGGCGGTGGAATAGGCGCGGCCATCGCTGAACATGCAGCTTGCGCAGAAGAAGGGGCCCAATCGCAGCCCTCAGACGTTCCGGCAGAAAAGTTCTATCGGTTGCGCCCGACCCGTGCCTGGTTTCAACGTATCGCCAAGGAGCATCTCGCTGAAACGACCATGTCTGTGGTTCTGGGCATGGCTGGCGGGCTGGTCGCAGGGGTCGTCGGACAGAAGATCGGCAATCGGGCCGGGATGGTTGCTGCGCGCCGGCTTAAATTCACCGACCCCTCGAAACCTGAGTTTGAACCCGCTTCGCCCGGCGTCCTACCGGCGGATCCTCCAATCGAAGCCGAGGATCAGGAAAAGCCTCGGTAAGGCTGCTTCAGGGATTCGTTCGGCAATCTTTGCATTGTCCGAGTACTTCGAAGGTTTGCACCTTGGGTTCAAACTCGGCGGCAGCAACTTCTTCAGCGACGGCATGCACAATGCCTGGAGCGGTCCGCTCCTCCACGTTGTGGCAGGTGAGGCAAATCAGGAACAGAAGGTCATGTCGGACTTCCGGCTGACGGCAACCGATGAACGCATTGAGCGTTTCGACGCGGTGAATGAGACCTTGCTCCATCAGGAAGTCGAGGGCTCTGTATACGGTTGCAGGTTTTGCGCCCGGATCAAAATCCTTGAGGGCTTCCAACAGGTCGTAGGCCTTGGTGGATTCATGCCGCTCCCAAATCAGTTCGAGCACCTTGCGACGTATCGGCGTAAATCGTGCTCCACGCTCCTGGCAGAGATGCTCGGCCCGGTTCAGAGCCGTGTGGATACAGGACGAATGGTCATGCGTATGCATTGGATTTTTGGACGTCTCGCAACGAGTAGATAGATAAGGATGGGCGGGACATCGCTCGCGGTCAAGATGTTATAATATAACGTAACATAAATGATTTCGTGCGTCTGTCGAGTGATGCACGGTCAAGACCCATTCCTTCGCCTTGAACATGTTGCATCCCGCATCACACTGCTGGTGGTCCCTGTGGGGCTTCTCCGAGCGCGCAGCCTTGCGCGGTGGGATGCTGTTGCTTCTTCTGATGATGGGATTCAGCGGCGCATGGGCAGAAGAGGACATACAGACCCTCGAAGAGATCCAGGTCGAAGCGGTCCCGCAACGATCCAAGGATCTGGATGCCGGTCAACCGACGCTTGTTCTCAAAGGCGATGTGCTGACGCAGAAAAGTGCGGATACGTTGGGTGCAACCCTTGAGCAGGAGCAAGGACTCAACAATGCCTCCTTTGGCCCGGGTGTCGGTCAGCCTGTTGTCCGGGGGCTTGGTGGTCCAAGGGTCCAGATGCTGCAGGATGGCCTCAATATCCTCGATGCGTCCCAATCAAGCGGGGATCATGCCAATGCCGTCGAGCCTCTCCTTGCCGAGGAGATTGAGGTATTCAAAGGGCCGTCGTCCTTGCTCTATGGGGGCACGGCGATCGGCGGCGCCGTCAATGTCATCGATCGAAGAGTACCTTCCAGCGTTCCGACGGCAGGATACAGTGGTGCGTTTGGTACACGTTACAACTCGGTCCTTGATGAAACCTCAAGCGTCATGAAAATCGATACCGGAAAGGACCATGTGGCCCTTCATCTGGATGGCTTCTATCGGCAGAACGGAAACATGACAATACCCGGGTATGCGATCGATGACGCGGCATATGCCCGGATGAATGGGGGAGCATTGCCTCAGGTCAACACTCGCGGGTATCTCGCCAATTCAGCGGGAAACGCAATTGGAGGGACGGTTGGGCTCTCCTGGGTGGATGACTGGGGTTATTCCGGTGCTTCCTACAACAATCGCAACGATTATTACGGGATTCCCCCCGATGGCAGCGTCGGTGCCCCCAAGGTCAATATTGCACAGAATGTCTCAAGGGCCGACTTCAAGACCGAATGGCTGGATCCCACCGAGTACTTCTCCAAGGCGCGGGTTCGATTCGCCTACAGTGATTATGCGCATTACGAACTCGAGAACAACGCTGTCAATGCGACCTTCACCAATCAGGGGTACGAAGGGCGCATGGAAATCGAGCAGAGAGTGGTGGGCCCCCTGGGGGGGACATTCGGGATTCAGACCCAGAATAATCAGTTCGATGCTGTGGCGGCACCCGGGACGCTTCCCTATGGAGCCCCTCAGCTTGCACCTCTGACCAATATCCAAAACTATGCGGGCTTCGTGGTCGAACGGCTTGATCTGGACCCCTTTTCGACGGAGGCGGGTCTGCGGATCGAATCTAACGCGCTGACCCCTCAGTCTGGCCCTGATCCTGCGCGGAGCTACCTTCCGATCAGTGCATCAATCTCACAGTACTGGCATGTCGATGCGTCCAACGATCTCAAGCTGAGCTTGAGTCGTTCCCAGCGTGCCCCTCAGGTCCAGGAACTTTATTTCGATGGCTACCACGATGCCACCAACAGCGTGGAAGTGGGTAACACGAACCTCCAGATGGAGACCAGCTACAACATAGAGGTCGGCTACGCGCTGAAATCCGACCATTGGGGCAATTTCGAGCTTTCCCTGTTTCAGAATCAGTTCAATAACTACATCTACCTGAATGACACGGGGGTCATGGCGGATCCGGGGCTCTACCCCTATAACCAATGCCCCTCACCGTCATCCGGCTGCGTCCCGGTTTACCAGTATTCCCAGCAAAATGCCGTATTTAGGGGCTACGAAGCGAATTATCACCTCCCGATTAACCAGCAGGCAGTTCCTGGTCAGTTCGCGGTGGATCTCTTCAGCGACTTTACGCGTGGCGTTTTTACCCATGGCGGCGATGTGCCCAGAATGCCGCCGTTACGCTATGGGCTTCAGTTGAACTATGACATCGACCGTTATTCCTTCAACAGCCGGTTGATGCGAGCTGATGCTCAGGATCATGCGGGCGAGAACCAGACCACAACGCCTGGATACATCCTGTGGAACGTGGCCGCGCAATACCGCCTGAATGTCGAAGATCATGAGGTCTTGCTATTTGCCCGCGGAAACAACCTTCTGGATCAGACGATCCGAAGTTCTGTGTCCTACCTGCGGGTTTATGCCCCTCAGGCAGGACGAGGCGGGGAGATCGGCATTCAAATAAAGTTCTGAGATTGAATCCAGATGTCATCTGGATTTCACTTCAGGTTGAGATGATGGGTAAACCACATCATCCTCAGGTGGCTTAAATATCCATGCGTTTGGTTCTTGAATCGCTTCATCGATTTCTGATTACGGTTGCGATTAACTTTTGTATCTCGACGCCTTCGCATGCCGTGCGCCCATTCGTCACGGATGATGCGCGCATTGCGGATTACGGGCAGATTGAGGCCGAATCATGGATGGAAGTGACCCATGCCGAAAAGGCATTTGGGGATGCGCCAGGATTAGCCAGCATGCTGGGTGTGACGCCATTGGACTGGCTGGAAGTCATCGCTGGTACTGGGGTGGCACGTGCTTCAAATAACAGGTGGGCAATTGCCAATCCGGTGATTCAAACAAAAGTCCTCTTCACGCGAGCTGAACAGGACGGTGCACCGGGCTATGCCTTCGTTTCCGGGGCTACCTTTGATGCTGGGCAAACCACATTGTCAGCCGGTGGTACCACCGATGAAACCATCAACCCCAGATATAAGCAGGGCGATAATTATTACGCCATCGGACTGATGACTTATCGCCTGTTCGATGACACCCTGCAAATCCATTCAAACTTGGGTTTAAGGGCAGAGCATCAAAGCGGGATAGGGGTGCTTCTCAGGCCTTACTGGGGAATAGGGGTGGACGCTGAAGTCTTGCGTAAGGACATTCATGCTATTGCCGAGGCCTATGCGGGAGATCCTCTTCAATACAATGCACCTTTGTATGCCGGCCAATTTGGGGCTC
Organism: uncultured Methylococcus sp.; assembly: GCA_964344615.1. Taxonomy (GTDB): domain Bacteria; phylum Pseudomonadota; class Gammaproteobacteria; order Methylococcales; family Methylococcaceae; genus UBA6136. Next base: position 5,531 of record CAYFOC010000053.1, on the reverse strand, counting down.
GGTGGATCTATAGCGATTACGTCAATGTTGACCTTACATTTGGTGCGCAGCCCAACATGAACACCTACCGACAAACCACCAGCGCGGTGGAAGTCTGGGGTCAGGTCGGGCTCCGATTGCTTTTCGATGTGTTTACCCATGATGGCAATCCGGGAAGCGCAGAGGGGGCCATAGGCCTGTTTCCCCGTGTTCATTGATTGCAATTGTCACTAGATAGGTCCGCCTCGCCTCTAACATGTCTTATGACGACTGGTGAGGGACGATGTTCTTCGTTGCGGACGGTCGGCTTCAAGTCGTTCAATGGCGTTCACGATATCTTTTGCGAAGATATCGGCCATATCGCGCGTGAAATTCTCCTTCACCACAACACGGAGCACCGAAATGTCATCGGCATCCTTGGGCAAGGTATAGGCCGGGACAGACCAGCCGCGCTCCCTCAGAATTTCGCAGATTTGAAAGACCGTATAACGACTGTCATCTTGAAGACGGAGCACCACGACCGGGAGATACCTGACGTCTGTCAGAATCTTGAAGTAACCTGATGCTAGAACGAGCCTTTCCAGGTGATCGGCATTCTGCATGATGTTCTGCATGATCCGCTGGTAGCCCTCGCGACCGAGTCTGAGGAAGTTGTAGTACTGCAGATAGATCTGTGAGGCCGAACGCGAGAAGTTCAGACTGTAGTTCTGCATCTCGCCCCCAAGGTAATTGATGTTGAAGATCAATTCCGGATGAACGCAGGATTGGTCCCTGAAGAGGACGCATCCCATGCCGGGGTACACCAAGCCGTATTTGTGATTGCTGACATTGATGGAGCGCACCTGCTCAAGGCGAAAATCCCAGGCGATCTCGGGATGCGTGAAAGCCATGACGAATCCGCCGGATGCACCATCGACATGGATCGGGATATCCAAGCCTCTCTCAGCCTTGATCCTTAGCAGGAGATCGTTGATCCCGGCGAAGTCATCGTTTTGCCCGGTGAAGGTCGTGCCGACCACCACGCCGACTGCGATGGTGTTCTCGTCGATCAGAGGTTCAACATCCTCGGGTCCGATCACATACTTTTGGTCCCGAAGGGGAACGATGCGGGCTTCGACATCAAAATAGAGCGCAAACTTTTCCCAGCACGAGTGAACGTCAGCGCCAAAAATGATATTGGGGCGCGAGCTGTCCTTGGAGTCGGCCTGACGTTGTTTGCGCCAGGCCCATTTGTGCGCCAGTAGCGCAAGCATGATGGCTTCGGAGGAGCCCACCGTGGCGGTCCCTACCGCCACCGTATTCGGGTCATCATCCGTGGCATTCGGTGCATGCAACAGGTTCCCCATCATATTGATCACCCGTTCATGGATGCTTTTGGTGGTGGGGTATTCGTGAAAATCGATGAAATTGATATCGCTCGTTTCCTTGAGCAGGGCATCGGCCTCAGGTTCCATCCAGACGGTGACGAAGCTTGCCGTGTTCAGCGCTGGATTGGCGTCGAAATTCAGCTCGTCCATGATGATGCGTTGTGCGGTGGCTGCCGGCATCCCCTGTTCCGGGATCTGTGTGGTAGGAACCGCACTTACCATCTCCCGCCCGGCATAGATCACATCGGCAAACTGTTGGGTCTTTTCAATCTTGAGCATGCTATTTCCTTGCCGATGCGGTCAAACGGGTTCGTCTGGATAATTGAGTTCTTCGCCGCTCACGGGGTCGGTGTAGGTTCTCGATGTCAGGGCCGCGTAGAGATCGCGCCGCCGATCACGTGTGTAGTGGGTGGCTTTGGCTTCACTGCCGATCAATGTTTCAGGGTGCGTTGGGCCATAGTAGGACGGGATGCAATCGGCGATGAGCAACATGTCTTCATCCCAGCCTGAGCCGGGCTGATCGGTCCTATGAGGCGGCAGTGGTGTCGGGGAGAGAAGGGCATTGCCATGCGGGTCATAGAGGCAGCTGTTGCCAAGATATCGGGCAACTTCCCATCCTTGTGCCGTTTCGAACCCCCGATAATTCGAATAGGCGCAAAACATCTCGTTCTGATAGGCATTCGCGCGGATGAGGAATTCAACGTCGGGATAGGGCGTTTTGGTCTTTTCGCCTGTTCGGAGAATCATGTAGTCATCCGCAGCCGTCGGAATGACGACCAGTTGCGCGCCTTTGAGCGCCAGTATGCGTGAGAGTTCGGGGAATTCAGCTTCATAGCAATTGAGGACGCCGACATTGACGCCGTTGACCTTAAAGACGGAGTAGGGATCCCCTTCTTCAGGATGAACGTGCCCGAAGGACCACAGATGCCGTTCATCCCCGCCCCAAAGATGCGTCTTCCGGTAGTTCTTGAGTCGTTCCCCTTGAGCACCGAAAACGATGATGCTGTCGTAATAACGTCTTTCACCCTGAACTTCAGCAGATTCAGGATAGGGACAAATGATGGCCAGGCCGACGTCCCGGGCTACCTTTTGAACCTCATCAAGAATACCGTTTTGTTGGATGCGATCCGCAAGCCCATGGGCCGTTGCTGCATCCGTGGTGTTGTAACCGCTGAGGAAGAGCTCCGGGAAGCTCAGCAAGTGTGCTCCCATGGAACGGGCTTTCGTCGCGGCCTGTCGCAGTGTATCCAGATTATGGTGGATCGCATCCAGATCGCCGGTCAGGCCCGAGCCTTGAAAGAGGGCGAGACGTACATAAGGAAGATGGTCGGGGATGGAATCGCTGATAAAGCTTTGGATGATCATTTTTTTAACGTCTTGGAGGGTCTGCGCCCATGTTAAGGCAAAAGCAAATAGAGAAGTTGACGGTACGCAAAGGCTCCAGTTTGAGCGCATCCGAGTGTGCAGAGTGCGCCGAAGCGGTGCGTTCATGCACAGTGCGTGCTCTAACCTATTGATTTGTTGTGAACGGTGGACGATAAATCAATGGGTTGCAATAAAGTTGATAATAATCAGTATGTTATGAATTCGCCTAAATGCTGTCCAAATTAATGGATGGTTGATAGTCCGTAGGAGTGTGGTGGTGTATCCACAGAGTTATCCACAGAAATTGTGGATAATCGGTTGCACCTCGTTCGGGCAAAGTCGCGACGAATTGAAACGCCGGTCACGATCTTTTGGAATCGCGGTCACATAGATTTGAAATGGGTGGTCACGATGCCCTGAAATACGCAGTTGGCAATTGCTATAAGGTTTACGCTCATGTAGCATTGAGCCTATAACTTTTCACTACACCGGGGGGTACCATGGAAGTTCAGCAGCTCAGGCTCAAGGCCTTGCGTTGGGAAATTGCTAAATTCCCATCCACCGCGGCCTTTGCGCGGCATTATCAGCTGGATGTGACCTATATTTCGCAACTATTGAATGGCCATCGTAACCTTGGCGAGAAGGCGGCCAGGACGCTTGAAGCGAAATTCGGCTGGCCGAGCCTGACGATGGATCTCGCCGAAAACGACTGGGAAATCGATCCTGAAACCCAGGCCCATGCGGCGATGTTGCGGGCCACAGAGAAGTGGCGGCGAAATCCGACGCCTACCCGTCACCCCGTTGTCCGCCATGTCCCGTCTAACAGTATCCGGGAGGTCCCGGTCATTAGCAGCGTTCAGGCCGGTCTCTGGAGAGAGGCGGTGGATGCCTATGCCCCGGGAGCCGGGCAGGATTACATCGTGGTCCAGGCGGAGCTTGGTGACCACGCGTTTGCCCTCAAGGTTCGCGGTGATTCGATGGAGCCTGAGTTCAAGGAAGGGGATACCATCATCATTGATCCTGACGTGAAGCCATCTCCGGGGGATTATGTGGTTGCCCGGAATGATGATCAGGAGGCGACCTTCAAGAAGTACAGGCCCCGTGGCGTCAATGATCAGGGTTTTCCTGTCATCGAACTGGTACCCCTGAACGAAGACTATCCGGTTCTTCGTTCCGATCATTCCCCCATCGAGATCATCGGTACGCTGGTCGAGCACCGTCGGCAGCGAAAGTCCAGAGAGCATTAAAAAAACTTTACCATCTGCTATTGACAATAGCAGATGGTAAATACTAAGCTTCTCCCATGCCGCAGTTTTGCGGTTCCTTTTACCAGGAGAAGCACAATGAGCAATCAATCACTGATTTTGGTCATGACCGTCATCTTCGCCATCGCGTCCAACATGGACTATGAAGATGCTGAAATGCTGAGAGCTTCCAATCGCCAGAACACCTCGGAAGCGTCGGTGGCTCCGGTAAACACCCCACCTGCACATAGAGCCTGAGTTTTCGGCTTCAGGGGGTCCAGGCGAAGCCGACATAGGCCTGCATGCTGGGGCTGCTTTGTGTCACGCCCGCCGCGGCATTACCGAACAGCTGGAGATGATCGTCCAGTGTCCAGATCAGACCGCCACCCAAAAGAACGGGTACGCTATTTACATTCTCGAGCGGTACCCTGACCGTAAAGGGCACGCGAACGACATCTTTCTGACGCTGGCATCGTTGTGTTCCGCCGTTTTCCTTACAGACATACTTGTAATGGACCTCTTCCCGATACTCCGTTGTCTTTCGTGCAACGCGAGGTAGCGTCGTGTTGTTATAAAACCCGTTGAAGAAAAGTGCGACATCTTCGGTGATGTCTCTTTGTGCAGCCCATTGCGCAGAGAAGGCCCAAATTTCCTTGTCGAGATTCTTGGGATCTTGCTGGTAGTTCGCACCGAGGTTGTACTCGATCGCAATATCGTAAGGCAGACCCTGATCAAAATTGAAAGAGAAAGCCGGTGAGGTCGGACTCTGGAATGCCGTCGAGGAGATCCATGGGGTCTGGATCGTCAACTCGAACCCTGCGGCTGGAACAAAATACTCTTCCCATTCGTCCCAAAGATGAATTTTGGTATCAAAAGCGAGATTTCCTGATCCCGACACGGTTGAAGTTCGTCGCTGCTGAACCTGATAAGGGGTGTAGAACAAGCGCAATTCGACATCTTCAAGGAAGCCGTAGCGGAAAAGGGTAGGGGATGAAAACGTGGGTGATCCCGTCATCGGACTGCGAGCGCTGTAGCTCATCGGGGTGGATTCAAGATAGAAGCCTCCTTTGGGAAGCGTAAAGGCACTGTTCGGGTAGTTGGCCATGTCGGCGCCAGGATCACGAATGGTCAGGGGCTTGTTATCACCTTCGGCAGCGACCGGATTTTCGATCTCGGCGACCTGGGTCGTAATCCCGTGGATCACCTCCTTGCGGGGGGCGTCATAGCGCCAGGTCAGATTGCCGAGGAAACTGCTGAATTGTGAGCTGCCGGTATAGAGACCCCGATACCCGACTTCCATATCAAATTCATCCGTCAGATGTCCTGCGATACCCGCATTGACCAGCGCCTGTCCGGTTTCTGAATTGGGTTGGGCGCCTTGAGCTATAAAGGCGTGACCTTGGGCCCCCTTGAGGATGACGGTGCTGGTCGCTCCGGGCTGGTTGATCATTTCCCGAAGGCCCGCCGCAAGACTGCTGGTCCAGTCGATATTGAAGGCATGCCACTGGTAATCGTATCGGGCCTGAATGCGGGCGCTGACGAAATCACCGTTGTAGGAACCAAGCCCGCTACCGAG
>CAYFOC010000052.1:0-10092 GCA_964344615.1 uncultured Methylococcus sp. | reverse complement strand
ACATCAGGGGCATAACGACCCATTTCTTCCAGAAGGACGCCCGATTTAAAACAGAACATCCCGGAGTTCCAAAGGAAGTTGCCACTTTTCAGATAGGTTTCAGCTTTTTCGAAAGACGGCTTTTCCACGAACCGAACGACTCGCCGCCCACCCAGCACGGGATCACCCGCTTCGATATATCCAAAACCTGTTTCGGGAGCGTCCGGCACGATACCGAAGGTGACCAGATAACCCTCCTGCGCCAGACCTGCGGCGGCTTCGACACTCGCCTTGAATCCCGCTACGTCCGCAATGAGATGATCTGCGGCAAGCACCAGAACCAAGGCGTCGTTACCATGTTTTTCCTGAATTTGGAGTGCTGCCATGGCGACTGCGGGCGCAGTATTGCGTCCTGTGGGCTCCAGCAAGAAAACCGGGTTCTTTTCTTCGCTAAAACGCCCCTTGCTGAATTCATCCTTGCTCAGAAAGTAATAGTCCCGGTTCGTGACGGTCATGATGTCGGTGGCACCTGTCACATCTGCCGCACGATGATAGGTCTTAAGAAGAAGACTCTCGTCCCGATCGACCTTCATGAAAGGCTTGGGGTTCCCTTCTCTCGAAACGGGCCAAAGTCGGGTTCCCGCGCCTCCGGAAAGTATCACTGGTATGAGCATGTTCTGGAAATTCTCAGTTGTAAGGGGGCCAAGCACGCTTGAAAGATACCAAATCTCGCCCCTCAGATGGTCTTCCATACAGGACTTTCGAGCAGGTCATTTCGTGGCAACCTTCTGGAGACCCCCAGATATAACCATAAGTAATCGCCCTAATGGACCATCAAACCGGAGGACATAAGATCTAATTGAAACGTTCTAATTAGGGTTTGGTTTGCTCCGCCATACTGAGCCCGTCGATTCATTACGGAATGAACGCGAACCACCAACCATTGGACTTGAATCCTGGAGCACCTATGAAACTTATGAATTATTTGTCCTTGCCTGCACTGGCCCTTCTTTCTGGTTTCGTGCTAGCTGAATCCGTTCATCTTCCACAGGCGGTCGAGCATACGAAAGTCGCAATCAAGGAAGGGGAAGCGGGTAAGGCTGCCGGAGTTGCTGAGCATGCAAGCGTTGCTCTTGACCATGCAAAGGCATCTGAAAAGGCTGAGGCCAACCCACACACGACTGAAGGCATAACCCATCTTCAAGCAGCCATTGATACGGCCAAAAAAGGCGATGCCGCAGCGGGCACCGCACATGCAAAGGAAGCCCTTAAGCATCTGGAACTAGCCGGGGCGCCTGCGAAGAAGTAGACCATTCTGCACACCCTACGCATTGTGTCCCCGCTTTACCGGGGACACACTTCCGAAGGGTCGATGGGTGGGTCAGCTTGCATTTTTGAAACGGGAAGGCTAATATGCAACTTCCACAAACAAGCGAGTTTCGCTTATCAACATCCAAGCACTACACGTGCTTGCAAATCCGTTAACGATAAGGACAGGGTCCTACATCGTTATATGTCTCGGCAATCTTGTCGAAAATTGCGTTGCAGAAATTCCGGAGGCATTGCCCTGGACTGGGTTTCTTTTACCCATGCATCGCCAAACCAGTGTGGCCGCAAAATCCATTTGACGCGGTGAGCACGACCAATGATCGAGGTGAAAAATGATCAAAACCTTTCTCCTGACCCTCGCCTCCCTGGCCAGCATGAATGCGGCTGCGTATGAAGCGACAGGACACGCCTCTTGGTACGGTCCGGGTTTCCATGGAAAAAAGACCGCTTCCGGCAAAAAATTTAATCGCCACGCCTTGACGGCGGCGCACAAGACCCTGCCTCTCAACTCGAAGGCACTGGTCACCAATCTTGAGACCCATGAATCCGTGGTCGTCACCATCAATGATCGAGGCCCTCATGGCAGAGGACGGCTCATTGATCTTTCTCAGGCAGCGGCACATGCCATTGGCATCCACGGTGTCGGCAAGGTTCTGGTCACCGCCCTTGAGGATAGTCAGGGCAGCAACGAGGATTACGCCGAAGATTGAGGCTGATAGAATCCGCACTAAATAGCATGACGGGGGGCTCTGGCCCCCCGTTTTTGTATCTCCGCTCAAGGAGCGGAAGTTCCTTTCCGACACAAAAACGAAGTTCCCTTCCCTTTCCGCAAACACTCACTTAAAGGTCGCGCCATCCTCATGTCTGCCAGCCACTCAGCCGATAGCAAACACTGGATCACCCACCTGACCCTCCCCGCTCTCGGCGTTGTGTTTGGTGACATCGGAACAAGCCCCCTTTACACGCTCCGCGAATGCCTTCATGCCAGTGAAGGAGAGCCAGGCCTCTCCGTCATCATGGGTGTACTTTCCCTGATTTTCTGGACTGTCACCTTTGTCGTCAGCATCAAGTATGTCCACTACATCATGCGGGCGGACAATCAGGGGGAAGGCGGGATCATGGCCCTGCTGGCCCTGGCCCTTCGTCCGGGTCGTCAGGGCAAACGTTACGAGCGATTGATTGTTTTTGCAGGCCTCATTGGCGCATCACTTTTCTATGGCGATGGCATCATCACGCCCGCCATCTCCGTCCTCAGTGCCATCGAAGGCCTGGAACTCGTTACGCCGGCTGTCTCTCCCTTCATTACGCCAATTACCCTAGGCGTCCTGATTGCCCTTTTCGTGATCCAGAGACACGGAACAGATGGGGTTGGAAAACTCTTTGGGCCGGTCATGCTGATCTGGTTCCTGACGCTTGGCAGCCAAGGACTGATTCAGATCATCGAGTCCCCCGCGGTTCTCAAGGCCATTAACCCAAGCTATGCGGCACATTTCCTCATCGACCACGGGAGTCAGTCTTTTGTCATTCTGGGCGCAGTGGTCCTGTCGGTAACCGGCGCAGAGGCTCTCTACGCCGACATGGGGCATTTTGGCGCCAAACCCATCCGAGCAGGATGGTTCTACCTGGTCTTTCCAGCGCTCGTCCTGAATTATTTTGGCCAAGGTGCCAACGTTCTTCAGAATCCGGAAGCGATCAGGAACCCTTTTTTCATGATGTTTCCTGAGGAAGGTCTTCCCTGGATTGTCGGTCTCGCCACCCTTGCCACAGTGATTGCCTCGCAGGCTGTCATCTCAGGTGCCTACTCCCTCACACAACAGGCATTTCAGCTGGGATACCTGCCCCGAATGAAAATCCAGCACACGTCCGAAACAGAGCGCGGTCAGATCTATCTCCCAGCCATCAATCAGTTCCTTCTGTTTGGCATCATCGTTCTGGTCATCGCATTCGAAAGCTCGAGCGCACTCGCCTCGGCCTATGGGATCGCTGTCACCGGCACCATGCTCATGACGACGCTTTTGTTTGCCACCGTTGCCCGAAACTTGTGGCGTTGGCCTTTGATCGGCCTTGTGCCTCTGATCCTTTGTTTCGTCATCATTGACTTAGGATTCCTCAGCGCCAATTTCCTCAAATTCCTCGACGGCGGCTGGCTCCCCGTCCTGATAGGCGCCCTGATCTACACCGTCATGTCCACGTGGACCAAGGGCCGGACGCTGATCTACAAGCGACTGTATCCCCAGAAAAACAATCTGGAAGCCTTTGTGGAGGATGCACTTGAACGCAAACCGCATCGAGTTGCTGGTACAGCGGTCTATCTGGCTGCACCGGGCGAAGGAATACCAAACGGGCTGAAACAAAATGTTCGCCATAACAAGGTGCTCCACGAAACCATTATCGTACTGAGCATTCAGGTGACGGATCACCCCCGCGAACCGGCCATGAACCGAATCACGGTCACCCCGCTCAGGCCGCCCTTCTTCCAGGTTTCAGCCCGTTTTGGCTTTATGGAACATCCGGATATCCCTCGCATTCTCCGTTTACTGAGAATAAATCAAAGCCTTCCACATGACGCCAAGGACATTTCCTATTTCGTCAGTCGCCTGCAACCGGTCGCAACCGCTCACCCCGGGATGGCCATTTGGCGGGAAAAGCTTTTCATTTTCATGCTACGAAATGCTGCCGCAGCACCCGATTTCTTCAGGATCCCCTACGAAGAAGTCGTTGAGCTCCACATGCGACTGGAAATCTGATCCTCGCCCGGGGTTCGGCTAGCCTCCCCCGGGTTTATAATCGGGGGCACATCAATGCCACCCGAAGAGGAGTTTCGTTTGCCTGCATTTGTCCCCGGTCAACGCTGGATCAGCGAAACGGAGCCCGAATTGGGTCTGGGTCTTGTTCTCTCACTTGAAGGGAACCGAGTAACCATTCTTTTCGTCGCAGCGGGTGAAAGACGTCTGTACGCCGCCAATAACGCCCCACTGACGCGTGTTCGCTTCTCTGTCGGTGATGTGATTGACACTCAGGATGGCCGCAAGGTCACGGTCAAAGAGCTACTCGAAGGCAACGGCCTTGTCCGCTACATTGGAGAAGATGAGACCGGCGAAGCCGTCAAGGTCGATGAAATGGATCTCGACCATGCCATGCAGTTCAACAAGCCTCAGGACCGACTTTTTACCGGCCAACTGGATTCGGGTGAACTGTTCGGACTCCGACACGAAACCCTGCGGCATATCGCAAGGCTCGAGCAATCCCCTGTGCGTGGGCTGGTAGGAAGCCGGACGAGCCTCATTCCGCATCAGTTGTTTATCGCACATGAAGTTGCCTCTAGGGAGCACCCCAGAGTGCTTCTGGCGGATGAAGTGGGTCTCGGCAAAACCATCGAAGCCGGGATGATCCTCCATCATCAGCTACTCACCGGGAAAGCTGAACGTGTATTGATCGTTGTTCCGGACCCATTGCTTCATCAATGGCTGGTCGAAATGCGCCGGCGATTCAATCTCAAGGTCAGCCTGTTCGATGAAGAGAGGTTCCTGGAGAGTGACGATTCAAATCCTTTCTTGAGCGAGCAGCTCGTCCTCTGCAGTCTTGACTTCCTGATGGGTCATCCGGACCGTCAGAGTGCTGCCCTGGAATCCGACTGGGACCTGATCATCGTCGACGAAGCTCATCATCTTGGCTGGAACCAACAGTCTGCCAGTGCGGAGTACCGCTTCATTGAGCAATTGGGATCCGCCATGAAGGGGCTCCTTCTCCTCACGGCAACCCCCGAGCAACTTGGGAAAGAAGGTCACTTTGCCCGGCTCAGGCTCCTCGATCCTGTGCGTTTCCACAGTTACGAGGCTTTTCTGCGCGAAGAGCAGGACTACATCGAACTGGCATCGCTCATACAGCACATCCTTGATGACGAAGAGCTCGAACCCGCCCTTGTGGGAGAGTTGGCTACGATCCTTGCAAAGGATCTCGCCGAAGAGGTACTTGAGGAATTGATTCACGGAAGTACCCGAGCGGCCCGTGAAAAGGCCCGCGAAGACGTGATCCAGCTTCTTCTGGATCGTCATGGAACGGGCCGGGTCCTTTTCCGCAACACCAGGGCCACGATCCAAGGATTCCCGAAACGCGTATTGGAACCGGCACCGCTCAACGCACCCCCGGCACTGATCGAAGCGGCACGTCCCGATGGCCCGCCGCTGGATGCAAGACTTCACCCTGAAAAGATTCTCGATGGAGAAGGAAAACGCTGGTGGGAGTCAGACCCACGGGTCAGTTGGCTGATCAGCACCCTGAAGTCCCTCAAGAACAAGAAGGTCCTCGTGATCTGCGCGCTCAGCCGAACAGCCATTGAGCTCGAGGATGCCCTTAGGGTCGCCGGGATTCAGGCAGCCGTCTTTCATGAAGGCTTGACCATTATCGCGCGCGACCGCGCGGCGGCTTGGTTTGCCGATGAAGAGGATGGTGCTCAGGTTCTCGTCTGTTCTGAGATCGGCAGTGAAGGCCGTAATTTCCAGTTTGCACATCATCTGGTTCTTTTCGATCTACCCTTGAATGCAGACCTCCTTGAACAACGGATCGGTCGACTGGACCGCATCGGGCAGACCGATACGATTCGGATCCACGTGCCCTACTTCTCCGGAACCGCACAAGAAGTCCTGTTCAACTGGTATCACCAAGGACTGGATGCTTTTGAGACGCTGAATCCCGCGGCACAAAGCGTTCATGAATCCCTCAGGGCACGGCTCATCCCCTTGCTCTCGGGCGTACCAGATCCGAAGCAAAATCGGGCTCTGCAAAAAGAGGCGGGGGAGCTTTCAAAGGCCATCCTCAACGAAATGCAGAACGGTCGCGACCGTTTGCTGGAGCTCAATTCGTGCCGGACCGAGATCGCAGAAGACCTCGTCGACAAGATCGAGACCGAAGAATCCGATGAATCGCTCTGGCCTTATCTTGAACGCGTCTTCGATGCCTACGGCATCAGCGTAGAAGAGCATTCCGCAGCTTGCCATATCCTTCGTCCCGGGGAACACATGCACATGCAGTTCCCCGAACTACCCGACGAAGGCACCACGGTCACTTGTGATCGTGGAACAGCCCTATCCAGAGAAGACATTCAGTTCATCTCCTGGGAACACCCGATGGTCCGGGGTGCCATGGATATCATCCTGAATACCGAACAAGGCAACGCCGCACTGGCGATCATGCAGCATCCTGACATCGATCCCGGTCAACTTCTCGTCGAGTGTTATCACGTGATCGACTGTAGCGCTCCGAAGCGGCTCCATGTCGGTCGCTATTTCCCACCAACACTGATACGGACCCTCATGGATGCCGAGGGCAACGACCTTAGTCATCTTTCCCCGGATGATTTCGCCGGCGCACATCGACAATTTGATCGGGAACATGCCATCGAATTGCTACGCGCCCAGCGAAAGATCATTGAAGCGTGCATTCAAAAAACGGAGAAAAAGGTAAAGAAACAGCTGCCTTCGATCACCGCGACAGGGGTCAAACGCATGCTGGAAAGCATGACTGTGGAACTAAAACGGCTTGCCGCCCTTCGAAAGGTCAATCCGAACATTCGCCAAGAGGAAATCGACCAGATGAAGGCCTGCGCCCTTGAGCTGCACTCAAGCATCCAAGCCAGTCGATATCGTCTTGATTCGATAAGGATTATTGTGACGAGCTAGAGTTATCCCTGCTATTCGGGATCCGATAAAAACCAAAAAACATAAAATCGAGGAGAGTCATGAACAAGCGCTATGTCTACTCGTTCAGCGAGGGCGATGGGAAAAACAAGCGTCTTTTGGGTGGAAAAGGAGCAAACCTCTGTGAAATGACGCAGATCGGCCTTAATGTCCCCCCGGGATTCGTCATCACGACTGAAGCCTGCATGGCATTCCTGGAAACCGGAAGACTTCCGCAGGGACTCATGGATGAAGTTCTCCACAACATCCAGACCCTCGAAGTACAGACCGGAAAACGGTTTGGTGCTGCGAGCAACCCCCTTCTCGTCTCGGTGCGTTCCGGCTCAGCCCTCTCCATGCCGGGCATGATGGATACCATTCTCAATCTCGGTCTCAACAGCACCACGCTGACTGGGCTGATCGACATGACTGGGGATCCACGCTTCGGATACGACGCTTACCGTCGATTCATTCAACTCTTTGGCAAAGTCGCCCTCGGCATCGAAGAGAGTCATTTTCAGCATGAACTGGACGAAATAAAGCGAGCAGCGGGGACTGATTCTGATGTCGCGCTTGATGCCCATCAGCTTTACGAGCTCTGTGGCCGATATCTAAACGTTGTAATTCGCGAAACCGGCAAACCCTTCCCTGAAAACGTCCATGAACAACTTGAACTAAGTGTTCAAGCGGTCTTCAACTCATGGATGGGCAAACGCGCCGTTGATTATCGCCGCGAATTTCAGATCACACCGGACATGGCCAATGGTACGGCTGTGAACATCGTGACGATGGTCTTCGGAAACCTTGGCAATGACAGCGCGACTGGAGTCGGTTTCACCCGAAATCCAGGAACCGGTGAAAACGAGATGTTTGGTGAGTACCTCATCAACGCGCAGGGCGAAGATGTCGTCGCAGGAATCCGGACGCCAAAACCAGTTCATGCGCTGGCCCAGGAAATGCCGGTGATGTTTGAGCAACTCGTCGCACTCCGAAACCGGCTGGAATCCCATTACCGCGAAGTTCAGGATTTTGAGTACACCATTGAGCGCGGAGTCTTGTTCTGCCTCCAAACCCGCAATGCCAAGATGAATGCAGCGGCAACTGTTCGTTCCTCTGTTGAGATGTACAACGAAGGACTCCTGAACAAGGATCAGGCAATCCTGCGGGTAAATCCGCTTCTTCTGGAACAGTTGCTCCATCCTCGACTGGATCCCAACCATGGACAACGGGTCCTTGCTCGCGGCCTTCCTGCCTCACCGGGCGCTGCCACTGGGCGTTGCGTCTTCGATGCAGATCAAGCCGAGCTTTTAGGGCGAGCTGGTCAGAAGGTGATCTTGATCCGAGAGGAAACCCGCCCTGAGGACATTCATGGCTTCTTTGCATCCCAAGGCATCCTGACCAGTCGAGGAGGAAAGACTTCCCACGCGGCTGTCGTTGCCAGAGGAATGGGTAAAGCATGTGTTGCTGGCACAGAAGACATCATCGTGGATGAACACCTCAGGACAGCACGGATCGGAGATCTTGTATTCCGAGAAGGAGACATCATCACCATCGATGGTCATGATGGAGCGGTTTATGCCGGAGAACTTCCAACACTTCCAGCTGAGTTCAGCCCCGACCTTCAGACGCTCCTGAGTTGGGCCGATGAAAAAGCCAGGTTGAGTGTTCTCGCCAATGGTGACACCCCCGAGATGGCACGTGAGGCTCTCCGCTATGGAGCAAGGGGCATCGGTCTCTGTCGTACAGAACGGATGTTCAATGCATCAGATCGTCTCCCTGTCGTCATCGAAATGATTTTGGCCAAGACAGCGGAGTCCCGTCAGGCGTCGCTGGAAAAACTCTTGCCCATGCAGCGAGCAGACTTTGAGGAAATGTTCAGGATCATGGGATCGCACCCAGTCACGATTCGCCTGCTCGACCCTCCCATGCACGAATTCCTCCCAAGCGAGCGGCAACTGATCGATGATCTAGCGGCCCTTCGTAGCTACCAAAGCGTGGTCAAGGGAAGAACCGCAGCCCTACAGACGCTTAATCTGGGTCATGGCGCTTCGGCTATTGACGCCGGCATTACCGAAGATCTCATAGACAGTGTCATCAGCAAGAAAGAAGACATGCTTGGGAAAGTCCGTGAACTTCACGAGATTAACCCTATGCTTGGGCATCGGGGCGTAAGACTCGGTATCACCTACCCCGAAATCTATGAAATGCAGATCAAGGCTATCCTTGAAGCTTCTGCAAACCTGATCCGATCAGGCATAAGCATTGCGCCTGAAATTATGGTTCCTCAGGTCATTACGGTACAGGAACTGAAACGAGTTCGGACGAGTGTAGATCGCATCAAGGCTGAAGTTGAGAGAAGTCATGGTGTTCAACTGAGCTTCAAGTTCGGCACGATGATCGAAACTGTTCGTGCTTGTACGAGGGCAGGAGATCTTGCCGGTTTCGCGGAGTTCTTTTCGTTTGGAACTAACGACCTCACGCAGGCAACCTATTCGTTCTCGCGTGAAGATGCAGAAAATAAATTCCTCCCGCTTTATACGGAAACGGGGATTCTGCATGACAACCCCTTCGAGGTTCTGGATCGCAAGGGCGTAGGCGTCCTGATGCAGATGACCATTGACGCAGGACGACTAGCAAACCCTCACCTGAAGATCGGAATTTGTGGCGAGCAGGGGGGTCACCCTGACTCTGTGCAGTTCTGTCATGACATTGGCGTCACCTACGTCTCATGCTCACCCCATCGAGTTCCGGTTGCAAGGCTCGCCGCCGCTCAAGCCATGCTTAAATCGAGGGGACTCGGCGTGAGTGAGACACAGGCTCCCCGTGCGGCAATTCAAGTGCAAGCCCAGGCATCTGTGGCCATGCCTTTACCCGCCCCGATCCAGCCATCAAGATCCATGGGTGACCCCAGCTACCCCCCACAGACGGCTCAGGGATACACACCAGCGGCGCCTTCACCCATTCCATCAGCACAGCAGATGCCTGGATATGAGGCCTCGTCGACCATAACTACCCACACACCTGCTGCAGTAAGCCCACCTATCCCGGCGCCTACACCTGCTCCGGCACCTGCTCCGGCACCTGCTCCGGCACCTGCTCCGGCACCTGC
>CAYFOC010000051.1:0-10696 GCA_964344615.1 uncultured Methylococcus sp. | reverse complement strand
AAATCAACGCAAGGCCGAGTGCCACCATGTCTCTTTATGATGATGACATCGCCCAGGGCCTCCTGAATGCGCATATCCGGGCCGTACAAGGTCATTTGCCCAACTGTCTCAGGACCCGTCTTTACCGGCTTTTTAACATCGTCGAGGCGCCCCAAACCCTTTCGATTCCAAAGGGCCTCCGTTGGCCGAGCTGGTGCAAGGATCTGCCCTGCGCCCATACGGTCATCCAGAAGTCCGCACCCATTTGTTCTGTCGAGTCCGAAGCCTCCTCACCGGGCCGCGCCATCCGATTGCTCGTGCAACGGATGAGAATCCTCGAAGACCTGATCGGTGCACGTCAACAAAGCCTGTACCTTCCTCATCCTATCTGATCGAACATCCGGAGAATCCGATGCAATCCCACGTCAGCGTCAACGCGTACGCACTGCCCATCGTTAAATACATGATCGCTCACGCTGATCGTTTGAGGCTCAAAATCGATCGGTTAGCGAATAACTGCACCGTCATTGATGCCGGCATACAGGCTGTCGGGGGGCTTGAAGCCGGCCGATTGGTTGCGGAAGTCTGCATGGGAGGACTCGGCCGGGTCACGCTCACGCAGGATTCAACGTTCAAGCGTTGGCCGACCATGGTCCATGTCCACAGCACCAACCCCGTCTTTGCCTGCCTCGGTAGCCAATATGCCGGCTGGAGCCTGTCTCATGGCGAAGGCAAGGGCGCCTTTTATGCCTTGGGTTCAGGTCCTGCACGTGCAATGGCCACGAAGATCAAGGATGGGGTAGAAAAGCCGGTCGAAGATCTCTACGAAGAACTCGGCTACCGCGACGTCTGCGGTGAAACCGTCATCGTCATGGAAGTGGACAAGGTGCCACCGGTGGAAGTCATCGACAAGGTGGCGAAGGCCTGTAAGGTAGAAACGGACAGCGTTCATGTCATCCTGACCCCAACCTCCAGCCTCGCCGGCGGCATGCAGGTGGTCAGCCGAGTACTCGAAGTGGCTCTCCACAAGGCTCACTCTCTCCATTTCCCGCTCGGCAACATCATGGACGGTTTTGCATCAGCGCCCGTTCCGCCCCCACACCCGAACTTCGTCAAGGCCATGGGACGCACCAACGATGCCATCCTGTTCGGTGGGACGGTCCATCTGTTCGTCAAGGGTTCCGACGAGGCGGCCAGGGCCCTTTCCATTGAATTGCCAAGTTCCACCTCACGTGACTATGGCAAGCCGTTTGCGGAAGTCTTCAAGGAATATGGGTATGACTTCTTCAAGGTCGACCCGATGCTGTTCAGTCCGGCCAGAGTCATCGTAACCGCGGTCGAATCCGGAAACAGCTTCCACTCGGGTGCGCTGGACGAAGCCCTGCTCGATCGCAGCTTCGATGGCTAAAAACCGGATCGCCGTCATCACGGATGATCCGGGTTGGCACGGCAAGCGGCTTCGCGAGGCTTTTGAAGCCCGGGGTCATGAAACGGTTTTTCTAAGCCTTACGGCATGCCGATTCGAACTGGAGGACGCCGGGTTACCGATCCGGCTCCCGGGCTTTGAATCGGCTTTGCCCGATGGCGTTTTTGTCCGAGGAGTGCCTGGCGGAACGCTGGAACAGGTGACGTTCTATCTGGATGTCCTTCATGGTCTTAAGCGTCTCGGCATACCCGTCTATAACGATGGACGGGCGATTGAAAGAACTGTCGACAAGGCCATGACCAGCTTTATTCTCCATCAGGCCGGCATTCCAACGCCGCCTTCCTGGGTGACATCGGATCAAGAAACTGCCCATGCCCGCATAAGATCGGAACTGGCTGAAGGGCATGATGTGGTCACGAAACCCTTATTCGGGTCGCAGGGTGTAGGCCTTCGCCGCTATTCCTCGATGGAGGAACTGGATTCGCTCAGCCCTGATAATGGCTTGTTCTATTTGCAGCGTTACGTGGATTCAGGTGAAAGCTCACATGATTTCCGCGTTTTCGTCATCGCAGGCAAGGCCGTAGCCGCCATGCGCCGCTGCGGAGTGACCTGGTTGAACAATGTCCATCAGGGTGCTCGCTGCGAACCCGTGATGCTGGATGAAATTCTTCTCACCCGATTGGCAGAAGATGCCGTTCGCGCGCTCGACATGCATTACGCCGGTGTGGACATCATCCGTGACCGACACGGTCGAGCCACCGTGCTTGAGGTCAACAGCATTCCTGCCTGGAAAGGTTTGCAAAGCGTCTGTCAGATCCAGATCGCAGAGCAACTGGTCGATGACTTTCTGAATCAGGCGTCTTTTCCCATTCGCCAGTCTCAGCAAAAACCGTGAAAAACATGGGTTCAGCCCGGCTTGATCAGGCAAGGAAGGCCTATCTTGAAGCCTGTGATCTCGAAATTCGAGCGGTCAAACCCGGCAATGTCGGAGATCACGCGCCGGGACACGACATGGTCCCCCACGATTTTCGTCGAAGTGCAGCCGTCAGTGCAGATCCCCTGACCCATCTTGAAATCGGCATCGGAGAGCGAATTTACCGCGCCGTTGAGGCCACGCGAGAGGCCGTGGGCTGCAACACCAATCTCGGCATTATCTTGCTGGCCGCTCCCTTGCTCGCCGCCTTCCTGGAGCCCAAGGGATCGCAAAGCCTGGAGGAAAGGATCTCCAGAACCCTTGAAGACCTGGATCCGACCGATGCCTCCTGGCTCTTCAGAGCCATCGTTCTGGCAAAGCCTGGCGGCTTAGGTGAACCCGAACAGGGGGACGTGAACATGGCCCCTGAACTCACGATTCTGGAGGCCATGGCGTTGGCCGAGGAGCGAGATCTCATCGCGAGGCAATACACCCGTTCCTTCAAGGATGTTTTCCAGACGGCCGTTCCACTGTATCATTCGCGATTGTCCGTTGGGGACTCTGAAGAATGGGCAACGGCAACCGTCTTTCTTGGCCTTCTCAGCCAACTGAGGGACAGTCACGTCGAACGTAAGTTCGGCAGGGCGTGTGCAGACCAGATATCGTTTGAGGCGCATCGGGTCTACACACTCCTTACAGAACCGGTTGATCCAGAAAAGGTCTTGGGGCCACTTCTCGACTTGGACACTTCGTTCAAGGACCGGGGCGTCAACCCAGGCACGATGGCAGACCTGACCGTCGCAACGCTTTTAGCTGCGCGGCTGGATGAAATGCTTTCGAACGAGATTTAAGACGCTAAAACTGAGCGATAACAACAAAAACAGCAGACCCTGTATGGGTGTCTGCCGAGGGACATGCCAATGTCAATTCTGAAGAAATTCTTTTCCTTTCTTAACAACAACGATCCACATAACGAGGACTCATCCATGGCAAAGATCAACAAGCTGCTCGTAGGCGAAGCTCTGGTTGGTGATGGCAACGAAATTGCTCACATCGACCTTATCCTTGGCCCACGCGGTAGCGCGGCTGAAACCGCTTTCGCTAACTGCGTCACCAACAACAAGGACGGCTTCACCAGCCTTCTCGCCGTTGTTGCGCCGAACCTGCTCTGCAAGCCGGCTACCGTCATGTTCAACAAGGTCACCATCAAGAATGGCAAGCAGGCTGTTCAGATGTTCGGACCTGCACAGCGCGGCGTTGCTATGGCAGTTGCTGATTGCGTTGAAGACGGCACCATTCCTGTCGAAGAAGCAGATGACCTGTTCATCAGCGTTGGCGTATTCATCCACTGGTTGGCTGAAGACGACGCTAAGATCCAGGACTTCAACTACGAAGCAACCAAGCTGTCTATCAAGCGCGCTGTTGCTGGCGAGCCGAAGGCTGCTGACGTTGTGAAGCAGAAGGGTCAGATCGAACACCCCTTCGCTGCTCACAAGTAAGCGAAGCTTCCAAAAAGACGCTGGCTCGGGATTCCCGGGCCAGCGTTTTTTTATGCCCGCACCTTCATGCCTGAGGCATCCAGCGCCTCAAGGTCTCCCGATTCAGCGCCCCTCGATGGAGGGCTGTCGCAATCAAGGCTCCTGCCACCTTAAGATCGGACAGTTGCTTTAAATCCTCCTCGTGTCGTATGCCCCCGGCGGCAAAGAGACGTCGATCAGGATATTTTTCCCGAAGCCATCGCAATCGATTCCAGTCAGGACCCTCCGAGGCTCCCACACAGGAAAGGCTCATGAGAATGATGCGTTCCGGCCATTGTTCCGGCGCGTCCAGAAGCTCTTTCGCACCCAGAAACTGATCTCCCCGATAATCGAGAGAGAGGATGTCATCCTGTGACAGCGGTTGCTTCAACCCCTGCGGCAAGGATTCGCTTCCAACGATGCGGGTCAGACGCTCCGTACTTTCTCGCGGAAGGCTTTTCCCTCCAGCATCAATCCAAAACCTCAATTCCGGAAAGTTCTCCGCTAGACTCTGTATCAAATCCCACTGAGGGGGGAGACCACTCAGGGCGTCCAGATCGGCGACATAAAGCGTTCTGAAAGGAGCCAGCGCCAGATAGGCCTCCACGACGGAAACGGGTGTTCCCCGGCCGTCACCGAACGTCGCTGAAGGGCGATAGAGATGCCGCAAGCCCTTTTGAGCGTGAACAGCCAGACCAGCCTTGAGATCAATAACGGGAATCAGTTCCACTTGGAAAACCATGCATATTCTGGTTTACGAATATCTTACGGGCGGCGGAGAGAAAGGGGCGCTTTCTCCTGCCATGACGCTGGAAGGAGAGCACATGCTGCGTGGCCTGGTGAGTGACCTGCTGAGCATCCCGGCAGTCACGTTGACCGTGGTCCGTGACGACCGTCTCCCCCCGATCGATCTCCAAAACGGACGCCTCAGGATTCAGCCCATTTCTTCTTCGGAATCACCGTTGGCGTTTCTTCGGGAGCAGCGCCACCCCGTTGATGCCGTCTGGCCCATTGCTCCGGAAACCAACGGGTGTCTTGAGGCCATCTGCCGTGAGATCGAGGCTGAGGGAAAAACCCTTCTGACCACCTCATCTGAGGGGGTCGCACTGATGGGCCGCAAACTCCAAACCCTCCGCGTTCTCGAGCATGCCGGGGTTCCTGTGGTAGCCTCCGCATGGCTTGAAAACATTGGCGACTGGCAAACTTTTGCTTACCCTCTTGTCTTCAAAAGGAATGACGGTGCCGGCTGCGAGGATACCATCATCATTCAAAATACCGCCGAGAAAGACGCTTTCTTGAAGACACATACGTTGGAAAACTGGATTGCCCAACCCCTCGTTGAAGGAGACGCTCTGAGCCTGTCCGGCCTTTTCTGCAAAGGTCGGGGACAGTTGTTGAGTTGCAATCGCCAACAGATGGTCAGGGACCATCAGGGCTTTTATCTTTCAGGCATTACCGTCAACGCCATAGAGGATGTGACCGGGCTATTCCGCTCACTCCTATCGCAAGTCGCATCCGCCCTCCCGGCACTCTGGGGATTCGCCGGCATCGACTTTGTGCTCGATGACACCGGCCCCAAAGTTCTTGAGGTCAACCCACGGCTGACCAGTGCCTATACAGGCATCAGGGCTGCAACAGGCTTGAACCCTGCGGCGATGGTCCTCGATCTGGCGAAATCATCCACGCTCCCCTCACTTCCCTCTCCCGACATAAATCCGGTCGAACTCCGGTGGAGTCTCGGCTGATGCGCATCCTCGGTTGGGATATCGGTGGCGCCCATCTCAAGGTCGCCCGTTTCAATGCCGCGGGCCACATTGAGGGGGTCGAGCAGGCAGGATGCCCGCTGTGGCTGGGTCTGGACCGACTTGAAACGGCCATGGCGCAGTTGAGGGACGTTTTACCCTGGGGGCCCGAAGACCGTCATGTCATGACGATGACCGGAGAGCTTACGGATTATTTTGCCCATCGACGCGAAGGGGTTGAAGCGATCCTTGAGCACTTTAAGCCATCCCCATCCCCCTTTAACTGCCGGGTATTTGCCGGAGAGAGAGGGTTTTTGGACCCGGCAAACCTCGCGAGTGATGACTGGGAATGGATTGCTTCAGCAAACTGGATGGCTAGCGCACAGTGGGCTGCACGTTGCCTTGATGAAGGCATCTTCATCGATGTGGGTAGCACCACCTCCGATTTCGTAGTCTTCTCTGAGGGAAGACCAAAGCCTCGTGGATACACCGACCACGAAAGAATGATTCATGATGAGCTGGTGTATTCCGGGATTGTGAGAACACCGATCATGGCACTGGCGACCCGAGCACCAGTACTTGGCACATGGACTCCTCCGATGGCCGAATATTTTGCAACCACCTCGGACCTTTACCGGATCACGGGAGAATTGCGGGAAGATACCGACCAGCACCCTGCGGCAGACCAAGGCCCCAAGACCTTGGATGCCAGCAAGCGTCGTCTTGGTCGGCAATTCGGGGTCGATGCCGATGCGTTGCCCGAAGGGGCCATGGAACAGGTGGCGCACTTTCTTCGCGCACAACATCTAGGCCGCCTGAGAGATGCCCTTTCTCTTCAGGTCTCTCGGGGTCTCGTGTCAAGGAATGCCCCTTTGGTGGGGGCCGGAATCGGACGGTTCCTCATTCAGGAACTGGCCGAAGCGTGTCAACGCCCTTTCCTCGATTTCAAGGATCTGTTCGAATGGGAGCCTGGCCATTCGACCTTTGATGCCGCCGATTGTGGACCCGCGGCCGCCGTCGCAGCCCTTAGCTTTTCATGATGGATCCAATTCTCGAAGAACTTCCCTATTTTGAGGACAGCGCCGCGCTTTTCCTGCCTTGGGCAGAAAGAGCCTGGTCCGTCTTTCTCGATAGCGGATTCCCACATAGCCGCCAGGGGCGGTTCGACCTCATTGCCGCAGAGCCCCGCATGACTCTGACCACCCGGGGGGGTGTGACCGAGATACGGGAAGGCGATCACGTCGAGCGATCCGAAGACGACCCCTTCGCCCTTTTGGCCAAAGCGCTGGGTCCCAAGCGAAAGGGGATCGAAGGTCTTCCCTTTGCGGGTGGCGCCATCGGCTATATGGGTTATGACCTCGCGAGACGAATAGAGCGTCTTCCGGAAACCGCGCAAGATCTGGAAAATATTCCCGAAATGATGATGGGCATCTATGGATGGTGCGTCGTGGTCGATCATCAGCTGCGGAAAACTTTTCTTCTGGGGTACCCCGATACCCCGGGACTGACAACCCGGTGGCCTCATCTTGTCCAACAGTTCAGTCAAATCCAGACGCTAGGCTGGCGGATGGGCGATTTTGCGATTCTGGGTGATGCCGCTCCCAATCTGGATCGGGAAGCCTACGGTCGAGCCTTTGGCCGCATCAAGGATTACATTCAGGAAGGCGATTGCTATCAGGTCAACTTGGCCGTCCGATTTGAAGCCGCATCCCAAGGTCATCCCTGGATGGCCTACCAGCATCTTCGAACCTTCAACCCCGCGCCTTTTGGTGCCTACCTCGGCTACCCCGGACTCGAAATTCTAAGTTCATCGCCCGAGCGCTTCATCCGTCTCGAAGGCGATCAGATTCAAACCAAGCCCATCAAGGGAACCCGACAGCGATTCCATGACGTGGTGCAGGATGCCACCCAAGTCCTTGCGCTACGTGACAGCCTCAAGGACCGCGCTGAAAATCTGATGATCGTCGATCTCCTTCGCAACGACATCGGCAAGAGTGCCGTTCCAGGATCGGTTCGGGTTCCCCGGCTGTTTGAGATCGAGAGTTACGCGACGGTTCATCACATGGTGAGCACCATTGAGGGCGTACTCAAGCCTTCGCTGGGCCCTCTGGATCTCTTGCGCGGTTGTTTTCCTGGCGGCTCCATTACGGGAGCACCCAAGATCCGGTCGATGGAAATTATCGAGGAACTGGAGCCCGACCGCCGTGGGATCTACTGTGGATCCATCGGTTACGTGGGGTTTGATGGCAGCATGGACAGCAATATCGCGATCCGGACCCTGATCCATTCCGAGAACACCGTCCGCTTCTGGGCCGGTGGCGGCATCGTTGCCGATTCGGACCCTGATCTTGAATACGCCGAATGCTACCACAAGGCTGCGGCGATGCTGCGGTTGGTCGAAGCCTGGAAACCCCGTGTCGAAAGCGTCAACCCCCTGGGTTATTAAGTTCGGCGGCAGTCTTTCCGGTACGGAGGCTCTGGGGAAGGGAATCAGGGCGCTAGCCCCGCTCCGGGTCATTATCGTGCCCGGAGGCGGTCCCTTCGCCGATGCCATCCGCATCTGTCAAATGCAATTGGGCTTTGGCGACAGGGTCGCTCATCAGTTGGCCATCCAGGCCATGGGCCTCTATGGTCAGATGCTGCACGGCATCGAGCCACGGTTGCACCGGGCGACGACCATCGCCCACTTGCGGGATATGTGCGAGAGGCACCAAGCCCTGCTCTGGCTTCCAGACCCTGATGAAGCCTGCCTTTCATCGCTTGAAGCGTCCTGGAATGTCACGTCGGATACCCTGGCGGTTCATCTGGCCCTCACCTTGGGTGTGCCTCAGGTTCTTCTCATGAAGTCGCTGGATTCGAAGCCCGGAGAGGAATCTCTGCAAGACGCCTCCGATCAGGGGATCATCGACCAGGCGCTCCCAGAACGGGTCAGGGGAAGTACGCTAAAACTCTGGCGAACCGGCCCGCAAGGATTCGAAGGACTGGCGAAAGGTCTTGAAAATCCGGTATCGTGGTTCACACGAATGGTCTATTAGGATCTTTTCGACAGACAAGGAGATGCCATGGCGATAAGGGTTCGCTACTTTGCAAGCCTCCGTGAACGGATGGGGCGCATCGGGGAAGACATCAACGCAGAGGACATCCGGACGATCGCCGATCTCTGGCGGGTTCTCGATGAAGGCCGCCCCCTGCCGGAGCAGATTCTCTGTGCGGTGAATCAGGAGCATGCGGAGGCCTCGACTCCGGTTCAAGATGGCGATGAGGTCGCCTTCTTCCCACCGGTGACCGGCGGATGATCCAGTCCGTATCCCTTCACGCCCAGACTTTTGATCCTTATGCCGAGCTCTCCGCCTTCCAGCGCGCCCTCGGTCCGGATCGGGCGCTTTACGGCGCGGAGTCGCACTTCATCGGCACGATGCGCAATCACAACGAAGGCGATGCTGTCACCCGGCTCTGGCTGGAGCACTACCCCGGAATGACGGAGAAAGAGATCATTCGGATTCTGGATGAGGAGCGACGCCGAATCGGCTTTGGGCCTGCTCTCGTGATTCATCGGACCGGCGAGGTCTTGCCAGGTGAGACCATCGTGCTCGTAGCCATCTTTTCGCCTCATCGACGGGCATCGCTCGAAGGCACGCAACGCGTCATCGAACGACTCAAGCATGAGGCACCCTTCTGGAAAAAAGAGTCTGTCGCATCCGGTGAGCGGTGGGTCAGCGGCAATACGCTCGGCTAACGCTGGCAAAGGTCAGATATCGACAACGCGCTTTGCTTCACGCATGATGCCTTCCTGAACTTCCAAGATTTGCCATGAGCCCAACCTACCAACTTCTCGAGATTGTCGGAACCTCAGCGAACAGTGTGGACGATGCCATCCGCAATGGCATCCTCAAGATTTCGGGACCCACACGCCGCATCGACTGGTTTGAAGTGATTGAAACCCGTGGCCAGGTCACCGAAGGGCGCGTTTCCCAGTTTCAAGTCACCCTTAAGGTCGGTATCCGGCTTGAGGACCATCCGTCACCTCGCCCGACTGCTCCCCAGAATTAGCCATGGATTTTCCTCTGTCACCCCGAAAGGCCTTTTTTTTAGGATTTGTGGGAACGGCCAGCCTCATGGGCGCCGCCTTCTATTTCCAGTTTCAGGAAGGCCTTGAACCTTGCCCCCTGTGCATTTCGCAACGACTGGGCGTCATTCTGGTCGGGCTGATCATGCTGGCGGGCAGCCTTCATGCGGTCAAACCATCGCGCGTCCGAATCTACGCGGTGCTGGGTCTTCTGGCCTCCCTGATGGGCGCCGCCATATCGTTGCGCCACCTCTATATTCAACATCTTCCCGAAGACAAAGTGCCCGCGTGTGGACCCGGACTGTCCTACATGCTGCAGTACTTTCCACTGGGTGAGACCTTGAAGGCCATGCTGTCTGGCACAGGCGACTGCGCCCATGTGGACTGGACCTTTCTGGGTTTCAGCATGCCCTTTTGGGTCTTGCTGGCCTTTCTGGGACTCGGCACCTGGTCGATGGCCCAATGGTGGAACCAGCCTGGTCTTCGGCAAAAAGGGTAAATCCGCTATGACTGGCGGAAGCGTGAAAAGGACTTCACCGACATGATCAACCCCTGGCGTTCTGAAATCCCTCTCCTTGCCATTGCCCTTCTGGTGGGCATTTTCATTGGCAAGGTCTTTCAGCATCCGCTGATCGTGTTGCTGGGCATGGTCCTTCTGTACCTTGGGTATCACCTCTACCACATTCGCTGCCTTTTCAACTGGATTCGAAGCGGCAAGACCAGCGAACTGCCTCAGGGCCTTGGCATCTGGGAAGAAATCTACTATCTGATTTTCCGCCTGCGCCGCCGCAACAGGCGCCGCAAAAAACAGCTGATCCGAATGCTGGAGCGATTCAGAACCGCCACAGCCGCCTTGCCCGATGCAACGGTGGTTTTGAGTCCCCGTGATGAAATCGAATGGTTCAACGAGGCCGCCGTCGAGCTTCTGGGCCTTAGACGTCAGGACATCGGACAGAAGATCGGCAACTTGATCCGTTATCCCAAGTTCGCCGAGCATCTGGATCGCGGCGATTATCAGAAAACCGTGGGAATCCCATCGCCCGCCTCCGAATC
>CAYFOC010000050.1:0-10735 GCA_964344615.1 uncultured Methylococcus sp. | reverse complement strand
TGCTGGCAAGCCTGAGTAATATCCCAACGACCACCAAAATTTGCGGCTATCACCAGGGTTAACTGTTCGTTCCCCGCCGTCATGGCCTCAGCTTCTGCGATTCGTTCCTGAAGCATAGGAGCAAACTGTTGTTTGTCGCCGATGATTCTGAGCCGAACACCGTTACGGTGAAGTTTCGCCGTTTCGCGCTCAAGGCTCGCGATGAAAAGCTGCATCAGCAGGTCGACCTCCTGCGAAGGTCTTCTCCAGTTTTCGCTACTGAAAGCAAACAAGGTCAGAACCTTGATGCCTTTGGCGATGCAATGCTCTACGGTTTTGCGAACGGCACCCACACCCGCCCTATGGCCAGCCGGGCGAGGCAAAAACCGCTGTTTGGCCCAGCGGCCATTGCCGTCCATGATGATGGCAACATGCCGGGGCACGACGCGTGCTACTTCCGAATCAGGCGGTGTCGACATGGTTCAAGAGAAATTTTATGGATCCGAACCAATGACGTCCGGCTCCGGCCCGCCTAGATGGCGAGGAGATCTTTTTCCTTCTGTTCAAGAAGGCCATCCACGTCCTTTACGAACTGGTCCGTCAGCTTTTGAACCAGATCCTGTCCACGACGCTCTTCATCCTCAGAAATCAGCTTGTCCTTGACCGCGTTCTTAAGCTCGGTATTGCTATCCCGTCGGATATTCCGAATGGCAACGCGGGAATTTTCAGCTTCTGCACGAACGACCTTGATCAGGCCCTTGCGACGCTCTTCCGTAAGAGGAGGCATCGGAACACGGATTACCGTGCCGGCCGTTGAAGGGTTCAGTCCGAGATCAGAACTCATGATTGCCTTTTCAATGGCCTGAATCATGGTACGTTCCCACGGCGTGACTGCCAACGTCCTTGCATCTTCGATGGTAACGTTGGCTGTCTGACTCAACGGGACTTCATTGCCGTAGTAATTGACCATGACATGGTCAAGCAGACTAGGATGCGCTCTGCCGGTCCGAATTTTGGCCAGTTCAAGCTTCAAGGATTCGATGCTTTTACCCATCCGCTCGGAAGCTTTTTTCTTGATATCTTCAATCATTACTTCTTACCACTTTCAATGAGGGAGCCTAAGTTCTCTCCCATAACCAGTCGCATAACTGCGCCCGGCTCAAAGACATTCATCACCCGCAAGGGCATGTCATGGTCGCGGCACAACACTAACGCTGTTGCATCCATGACGTTAAGTCGTTGATCTAATGCCTCATCGTAGGTCAGGCGATCGTAAAGTCGGGCATTAGGGTTCTTCACGGGATCGTCAGTATAGACACCATCTACTTTGGTGGCCTTGATAAGAAGATCCGCATCGATTTCGATGGCTCGGAGGCTGGCGGCAGTATCCGTCGTAAAAAACGGATTCCCTGTGCCGGCAGCAAAAATCACAACGCGACCTTTTTCAAGGTGCCGAATCGCTCTGCGCCGTATGTAGTCTTCGCAGACTTGATTGATTTTGAGTGCGGACATGACGCGAACAGGGCGGCCTTGATGCTCCAAGGCGTCTTGCATGGCAAGCGCATTCAAAACGGTTGCCAGCATACCCATGTAGTCACCGGTGACCCGCTCAAGACCCTCGCCTGCCGTTTGAGCGCCTCGAATGATGTTGCCACCACCAATGACCAGTCCGACCTGGACGCCGAGATCGCAGAGCTCTCGAACTTCCTTCGCCAGTCGACCTATCGTGGAGGCATCAATCCCGCCCCCCTTATCCCCCATCAGGGCCTCGCCACTCAACTTCAGCAGGATACGTTGGTATTTTGGAGTGCTCATGGGGACGTCACACGTTGCTTGCCGTTTTAAGAATTAAGACGAGAACTCAGGCTCGCAAATCGCACTGCGAGCCTGAACACGGTCAACAGAATCAGGATCCCCTGACCTGCGCCATGACTTCTTCAGCAAAATTGCTTTCAACTTTCTCGATGCCTTCGCCTACTTCCAAGCGGACGAACTTGGCAACCTTTGCGGCCTTGTCAGCCAGCAACTTGCCCACAGTCTGATCCGGGTCCTTGACGAAAGGCTGACCGACCAAGGTGATTTCGCCGAGGAACTTGTTGATACGTCCTTCGACCATCTTTTCAATAACATTGGCAGGCTTGCCGCTCGCTTCCGCCTGCGCACTGAAGATCGCCTTTTCCTTCTCGATCACTTCAGGATCAACGCCAGTCGAGTCAACACAGGCCGGCTTGCTCGCTGCCA
Organism: uncultured Methylococcus sp.; assembly: GCA_964344615.1. Lineage (GTDB taxonomy): Bacteria > Pseudomonadota > Gammaproteobacteria > Methylococcales > Methylococcaceae > UBA6136. Next base: position 8,515 of record CAYFOC010000050.1, on the reverse strand, counting down.
CGTGCATCGCGACATCACGACCGAGCACTGCATCACCACCTTCGAGTTCAACGAGAACGCCGATACGACTGCCGTGGAGGTAGCTCGCGACAAGGCCATTTGGCGCACTGAAACGTTCAAAACGACGCACGGCAATATTTTCACCAATCTTTGCGATCATGGCGCGACGGGTCTCTTCAACCGTTTCGCCGGTCGCTGCAATCTTGGCTGCGAGCAGTTCATCCAGCGTGTTGGCCTGTGCAGCGAGTGCTGCTTCTGCCACCAGGTTGGCGAATCCTACGAAATCATCGCCCTTTGCAACGAAATCGGTTTCTGAATTCACTTCAACGATCGCTGCACTCTTTCCATCGGCGCTTGCCTTGCAGACGATGCAGCCTTCCGCTGCGGTACGGCCTGACTTCTTGTCAGCCTTGGCAAGACCTGCCTTGCGCATCAGCTCAACGGCCGCTTCAAGATCACCATTGGTCTCGGTCAACGCCTTTTTGCATTCCATCATTCCAGAACCGGTGCGTTCACGCAGTTCCTTCACCATTCCAGCCGTAATATTCGACATGAAGCAATCCTCAATAGTCTTTTAAATGTCAGTAAGACCGTCAATCCCATCGCGGGATCAACAACTAACAAAACGCCCCCAGTCCGGAGGCGTCTTCAAATTCAATGGGGACGGGTCATAATCGCCCGTCCCTGGCCACTTATTCGGCGGCTACTGCAGCAGCAGGTGCGGCTTCCATTTCGACGAAATCATCTTCGCCAGCCGGCACGCTCAGACTGTTGGCCTTACCCTGCAGGATCGATGTGGCAGCGCTCTGAACATAGAGCTGGACCGCACGAATCGAGTCATCATTACCAGGAATGATGTAGTCGATGCCGGTGGGGTTATTGTTGGTGTCGACAACGCCAACGACAGGGATACCCAGCTTGTGAGCTTCGGCAATTGCGTTGTGCTCGTAGCCGACGTCCAGAACGAAAAGCACTTCAGGGAGACGGTCCATATCGCGGATGCCGCCCATGCTGTTTTCCAGCTTTTCGAGTTCGCGCATCATGCCGAGACCTTCCTTCTTGCTGAAGCGCTGAAGGCGACCATCATCACGCATTGCTTCGAGATCCTTCATGCGAGCCACAGACTGCTTGATGGTCTTGAAGTTAGTCAGCATGCCACCCAGCCAGCGGTGATTGACATACGGCATACCACAACGCAACGCCTCTTCCTGGACCACTGAGCGCGTGGTGCGCTTGGTGCCAACGAAAAGGATCTTGCCACGCTTTGCGGAAACCTGTTCAAGGTAAGACATCGCAGTCTTGAAAAGAGGAAGCGACTTTTCAAGATTGATGATATGAATATTGCTACGGGCACCGAAGATATAAGGTGCCATCTTGGGGTTCCAGTAACGGGTCTGGTGTCCGAAATGAACACCTGCCTCTAGCATCTGGCGCATGGTTACGTTCGACATGAATACTCCTTAAATTAGGGTTGTGCCTCCACATGCCCCGAACGACGACCATTCCCGGAATCCCGGACGGCACCCTGTCGAGCGTGACGGCATGTGTGTGGGTTGTTGCTAAAAAAAGCAGGCCTTTATACCATGGATGGTCACCTTCATCAATCCACCCACCCGGTGTCACGCCTTTGCGCAGACCCCGAAATGCACTGAACCCATTCCGATGAGCATCCGCTTAAAAACGCCAGAAGAGATCGAAAAACTCAGGATTGCAGGGCAACTTGCCGCCGAAGTCCTCGAGATGATCGAACCTTATGTGATCCCTGGAGTCACGACGGAAGAGCTGGACCGCATTTGTCACGATTACATTGTGGATACACAGGGCGCGATTCCGGCTCCGCTCAATTACAGAGGCTTCCCGAAATCCATCTGCACATCGGTCAACCACACGGTTTGCCATGGCATCCCCGGACCCAAAAAGCTCAAGAGCGGCGACATCATCAACGTCGACATCACCGTCATCAAGGACGGTTACCATGGAGACACCAGCAAAATGTTCGCCGTGGGTGATGTACCGATTCGTGCCACACGCCTCATGAAGCTTTGTCAGGAGGCGATGTACCTCGGAATCCTGGAAGTAAAGCCAGGAGCCACACTTGGCGACATCGGGAACGCCATCCAGCGCCACGCCGAATCCAATGGACTCTCCGTGGTTCAGGAATTTTGCGGTCACGGGATTGGACGTGACTTTCATGAAGATCCCCAGGTGCTTCATTACGGCTCCCCCGGCACGGGACTGCGACTTGAAGAAGGCATGGTCTTCACGATTGAGCCGATGCTTAACCTTGGAAAGCGCCACGTCAAAATCCTCCCCGATGGCTGGACGGCCGTAACCAAGGACCACAGCCTTTCCGCCCAATGGGAACACATGGTCGCCGTCACGGCTCATGGCTTCGAAATCCTCACCCGTCGCAACGAGGAACCTCTTGAAATTCAAAACGCTATCGCAGCGGATTGATCCAGATTGCTTTAGCGGGCTTGAACCTCAGGCCGCCTTCGCACTCGCTGTTCAATCGCAACAGGAACTCCTAAAGGAACGATTTGCAGCCGGAGAAACCGCGGACAACCTGATCCGCTGGCGTTCCGACTTCATCGATGAACTCCTCATTCTCGCCTGGGAGGAGTTCATGACAGGCGCCAAAAGCCCAAAACCCAGCCTGATTGCGGTCGGGGGCTATGGGCGTCGCGAAATGCACCCTCACTCCGATGTTGATCTATTGATCCTCAAGGATCCTGCATCCAAGCCCGATTCTGAGACGGATACACAGATCGCAGGATTCCTGCAATTTGTCTGGGACATCGGTCTTCGGCCTGCCCAAAGTGTCCGGGAGTTGAGAGAGTGCATCGAAGAGGCGATCAAAGACCAGACCGTCATGACGAACCTTCTGGAGGCGCGACTGGTGATCGGAGATAGCGAGCTGTTCCACCTCCTGGAAGAGAGCGTTGCATCCGACAAGATCTGGCCCTCAGATGCGTTTTTTGAAGCAAAAAGGGAGGAGCAGTTCCTCCGCTATGCCAAATTCAACGACACCGCGTTCAATCTCGAACCAAACATCAAGGAGGGACCAGGAGGGCTTCGAGATATCCAGAACATCAACTGGATCATCAAAAGGCACTACCACCTCCATGAACTGGATCTCGTGCAGCTCGGGTGGCTGACTGTTGCCGAGCATGAAGAGTTCATCAAGGGCCGGGATTTCCTGTGGGAAATCCGATTTGCACTCCACATCATCACAAATCGCCCCGAAGAGCGCCTTCTGTTCGAGTACCAAAAGGAACTCGCGGGCTTGTTCGGCGTGGAATCAGAGAACGTCAATCACGCCGTAGAACAGTTCATGCAACTGTATTTCAGAACTGTCATGGGACTGGAACGCCTGAATGAGCTTCTGATGCAGCTATTTGAGGAGGTCATCCTTCACAGCGATCATCCCTTCAAGATTCGTGAGGTAACCCCAGAATTTAGAAGCGTTGACGGCTATCTGGAAGTCATCGACCCCGATCTGTTTCGGCAGCACCCCATCAAGATTTTCGAAATACTGCTCCTTCTGCAAACCCATCCAGAACTCAAGGGAATCCGCGCCTCTACCATTCGCCTGATCCGGCAAAACGTTGAACGAATCGACGAATCCTTCCGCAATAATCCAAAGGCCTGCGCGCTTTTCATGGAGATTCTTCGCCAACCGATTGGCGTCACCCATCAGCTCAGGCGAATGAATCGGTATGGCGTTCTCGCCGCCTATCTCCCGGCCTTTGCTCGCGTGGTGGGTCGGATGCAGTATGACCTGTTTCATGTCTACACCGTCGACGAACACACCCTTTTCGTCGTTCGCAATCTCAGGCGATTTGCCCTTGATGAGCACAAGGAAGACCACCCCCTCCCGAACGAAGTATTCAAACGCATCGAAAAACCCGAACTCCTATACGTCGCCGGCCTCATGCATGACATCGCCAAAGGAAGTGGCGGTGATCACTCAACACTCGGTGCAGAAATCGCGGCCGACTTTTGTCGCCAGCACGGCATTGGCGAGGCAGATACCCAAAGGGTTTGCTGGGTCGTTCAAAACCACCTCCTGATGTCCCTGACCGCGCAACGCAAGGACATCAGTGACCCCGACATCATTCACGCATTTGCAAGCACCATCGGCGATCAGGTGACGCTGGATTACCTCTACCTGCTTACAGTTGCCGACATCCGCGCCACCAACGCGAACCTTTGGAATTCGTGGCGCGACGCCCTCCTCAAGGAGCTTTACGAGCAAGCACGATGGATGTTCCGCCGAGGTCTCGCCCATCCCGTCAAGCAGAATGAAAAACTCGTGATCGTCCAGCAGGAGGCGCTTCACAAGCTCGAAAAGCTCGGTATCCCAAGAGAAAGAACCCAAAGCATATGGGATGACGTTTTCAGTGAAGAATACTTCTTGCGTTATCACGCCGAAGAAATCGTCTGGCACACCGTTGCTCTCAATGCATACCGCGATCAGCCACCACCTCTTGTCCTTATCCGCTCCGCTCACCAGCGAGGCAGTGCTGAGGTTTTCATCTATGCAAGCCAGCACGATCAGATATTCCCTGTAGCGACCGCGGTTCTTGACCAGCTGAATCTGACCATTCTGGATGCTCGCATCATTACCGGGACTCAGGATCGGGCCGTACACAGCTATCACGTCCTTGAGCAGTCAGGAGAACCACTCTCCGACCCCATGAGGCAAGTGCAAATTTCGGTCCGAATCCGCGAAGCCCTGATGGGTCAACAGCAAGCCGATCTCAGAGTCCAAAGACGCGAAGCCAGACAAATTCGTCACTTCACGGTTCCGACCCAGGTCAGCTTCCGAAATGAACCTCAAAGGCACGCGACTGTCATGGAACTGATTGCCACAGATCGGCCCGGACTTCTTTCCAAGGTTGGCCAGGCCTTTTCCCTCTGCAACATTCACCTCGTCAATGCCCGGATCTCGACCATCGGGAGTCGCGCCGAGGACATATTCCTCCTGACAGGACACGATGATCTCCCCATGGATGATGACCAACTCCGAATGAAACTAAAGGAAACAATCATTGATCTGATTGGCACGTCCTAGCCACTATTCTTTCGTGGTATAACCCCCAAATCCCTACCGACTCAATTTAGGTTCTCTCCATGTTCAGCAAAGGAATGGAAATCGCCGGCTTCGATGATGAACTCTGGTCAGCCATACAGGCCGAGGAGCAACGCCAGGAAGATCACATCGAACTCATTGCTTCAGAAAACTACGCCAGCCCTCGCGTCCTTCAAGCGCAGGGAAGCGTACTGACGAATAAGTACGCGGAAGGTTATCCCGGCAAACGCTACTATGGCGGATGCGAAAATGTTGATGTTGTCGAAAGTCTTGCCATCGAACGGGCCAAAGCGCTGTTTGGCGCGGACTACGCCAATGTGCAACCGCACTCGGGTTCTCAGGCGAACGCAGCCGTATTCATGTCACTGATCAATCCCGGAGACACCATTCTTGGGATGAGCCTTGCGCACGGTGGACATCTGACACACGGCGCTAAGGTCAATTTCTCTGGAAAGATCTACAACGCCGTCCAATATGGCCTCGACACATCGACTGGCCTCATTGATTACGATGAACTGGCGCGTCTGGCTCGCGAGCACCGTCCAAAGCTGATCATCGGCGGCTTTTCTGCCTATAGCCGTGTTGTCGACTGGCAGTTTTTCCGGAAGATTGCCGATGAAGTCGGGGCGTATCTGGTTGTGGATATGGCACATGTCGCCGGCCTCGTCGCAGCCGGCCTCTATGACAGCCCCGTAGGTATTGCCGACGTCACCACGACGACGACACATAAAACCCTGCGCGGCCCAAGAGGCGGCCTTATCCTCGCCCGCTCCAACGAAGAGATCGAAAAGAAGATCAATTCTCTGGTATTTCCCGGCATTCAGGGGGGCCCCCTGATGCATGTGATTGCGGCAAAGGCTGTCGCTCTTAAGGAGGCCATGCAGCCGGAATTCAGGACGTATCAGCAACTGGTCATCAGCCATGCCCGAGCGATGGCTCAACGCTTTATCGAGCGGGGACTGAATATTGTCTCTGGCGGCACGGACAACCATCTGATGCTCGTGGACCTGATCGCTCGAGGCGTCACCGGAAAAGCCGTGGATGCTGCCTTAGGGCATGCGCACATCACGGTTAACAAAAACGCCGTGCCGAATGACCCACAGTCACCCTTCGTGACCAGCGGTATCCGTATCGGTACACCCGCTGTAACCACGCGAGGTTTTACGGAAGCCGACTGCGTCACACTGGCCGACTGGATCTGTGACATCGTCGATGACCTTGAGAATGAAACGGTGATCTCTCGGGTTCGCGATAACGTTGGCGAACTCTGCAAGCGCTATCCGGTTTATCCGGATATTTAAACCTCGGGGTTGTTGCGATGCGATGCCCTTTCTGTGGTGCAGATGACACCCGCGTCATTGATTCCAGATTGTCCCAAGAAGGCGATCAGGTTCGAAGACGTCGGGAGTGCACCGAATGCAGGGAACGTTTCACCACCTTTGAAACGGTGGAGCTGACGTTGCCGCGCGTCGTCAAAAGCAACGGAAACCGGGAACCATTCCGCGAGGAAAAGCTCAGGGCGGGCATGTTGCGCGCCTTGGAAAAGCGCCCCGTAGATAGCGAGCGCGTCGAAGCCGCCATTAACCGAATCGAGAAAAAACTTCTGGGTACCGGGGAGCGAGAGGTTTCTTCCAGGCTCATCGGCGAAAGCGTGATGTCAGAACTCGCAGGACTCGATCATGTGGCCTACATTCGATTTGCCTCGGTCTACCGGAGCTTTCAGGATGTCAACGAATTCAAGGAAGTCATCGACAACCTCGCACTCACGCCTCAAAATCCGCCACCTTCCTCCGATCACTGAACGATTAGCACCGAGTTCTTGAGCCGTCGCTGTCGCGCTTCCGATCCTTGGAATATTCTCCCAGCCCCATGTCGAAAACAGAATTCTCGGAAAATGATGCGCGCTTCATGAGCCGCGCATTGGAGCTTGCTCGACGAGGCCTATTCACCACCGATCCAAACCCCCGCGTGGGTTGCGTGATCGTGAATCAAGGGGAAATTGTCGGGGAGGGATGGCATCAGTTCGCCGGAGAACCGCACGCCGAAATCCACGCCCTCATGGCTGCCGGAGAAAGAGCGCGCGGGAGCACGGTCTACGTGACGCTTGAACCATGTAGCCATCATGGCAGAACCCCCCCTTGTGCCGATGCTCTGGTTAACCAGAGCGTGGCTCGGGTGGTTGCCGCCATGGAGGATCCTAACCCCCTCGTTTCTGGCAATGGGCTTCGACGGCTGTCACAAGCCGGCATAGAAACTCAGTCCGGACTTTTTACGGATGAAGCCGCACGCCTTAACCCTGGCTTCATCAAACGCATGCAAACCGGAAGGCCTCTGATTCGAAGCAAAATAGGGATGAGCCTTGACGGACGAACCGCCATGGCCTCCGGTGAGAGCCAATGGATCACAGGACCCGATGCACGCAGGGATGTCCATCGACTTAGAGCTAGAAGCTCTGCGATCGTTACAGGATCTGGAACCCTCACGGCCGATGATCCTGCCTTGACGGCACGACTCGACAATTACCCTGCTGCAATCAAGCAGCCCGCTCGGATTCTGTTGGATTCAACGCTCAGATGCCCCCGTCAGGCCAAGGTTTTCGATGCGCATGGAGAGTGGCACATACTGACACTCTGCTCTCCCTCCGAAGAAGATCAGGCCTCCGTCCATACCCTTCGAGCGACACCGTCAGGCTTAGGCTTGGATCTGGATGCCGTTGCTGACTGGCTAGGTTTGAGTGGTTTCAATGAGGTCCTCTTCGAATGCGGGGCGATACTGAATGGTTCACTGCTCGCCTCGGGAATTGTCGATGAATGGATCATCTATATGTCACCCAAGATACTGGGAGACCAGGGCCGAGGGATCTTTAAATTGCCCCAGCTTGAACAATTGGCCGATGCTCCTCAGCTACGATTGACTGAAAGTCGCCAGGTAGGTGAGGACATCCGGCTGATCTTCAAATCAACTTAAGAACCGCCCCCTCTTTTCTCGAAAACGGATTACACATCATGTTTACCGGCATCATTCAGGCCATAGGCTCCATTGATCGCATCGAACCCCGCGGAACGGACATGCGACTTCGCATCGCGACGGGAAAGTTGCCGATGGATCAGGTTGCACTCGGTGACAGCATTGCCGTCAACGGTGTCTGCCTCACGGCGGTGGAGTTTGACGATCGGAGCTTTGCGGCCGATGTGTCGCGAGAAAGCCTGTCCCGAACAACGCTTGGCGAGTTATCGGCTGGATCTCCCGTCAACCTGGAACTTGCTCTTCTGCCAACGACGAGGCTCGGAGGGCACCTCGTGAGCGGTCATGTGGATGGCGTCGGTCGGATCGTTGAACGAACTGACGATGGGCGTTCATGGCGTTTCACCCTGGAGGCTCCCGAAGGATTGGCACGGTACATCGCCGAGAAAGGCTCCA
>CAYFOC010000049.1:0-10763 GCA_964344615.1 uncultured Methylococcus sp. | reverse complement strand
AAGTGGATTCTATTGAGATTCAGAGGTCATTTAGTTGACATATGTCATACTTTTGGCGGTTCTCTCGATTCCCGCAAAAACAATATATATGTCCTTATTAATCAGATAGTTATAGAAATATACTAACGTAAAAAAGGGCCTTGACAATGCTCATCAAGACCCCATTGAAAACCCGCCGGAACGGCGAAGTCCGTTGATTTTACGAGGGATAAATTCTTAATCTTCGTCAAAAATTGCCGCAATAAATTCTTCCGCATCAAAGTCGCGGAGATCATCGATCCCCTCGCCGATGCCAATGAAACGGATCGGGATTCCGAACTGGCGGGCCAACGCAAACAGGACCCCACCCTTGGCCGTTCCATCCAACTTTGTCAGCGCAAGCCCCGTCAAGCCAACGGCCTCATGGAATTGGCGCGCCTGATTGACGGCATTCTGCCCAGTGCCTCCATCCAGCACCAGCAGCACCTCGTGCGGCGCCGATGGATCCAGCTTCGCCATGATGCGTTTGACCTTGCTCAGCTCCTCCATCAGATTCGACTTGTTATGCAGCCGACCCGCGGTGTCTGCGATCAGAACATCCACATTCCGAGCCTTGGCAGCCTCCAGGGCATCATAGATGACGGAGGCTGAATCAGCCCCGGTATGCTGCGCGATCACGGGAACGCCATTCCGCTCTCCCCAAGTCTGAAGCTGTTCGACCGCGGCGGCACGGAACGTGTCACCGGCTGCCAGCATCACACTGTGGCCTTGCTGTTGGATTCGTTTTGCAAGCTTACCGATGGTTGTGGTTTTCCCGACGCCGTTCACCCCGACGACCAGAATCACAAAAGGCCTGATTGCCTCGGGTATCACGAGCGGCTGATCGACGGGCAAAATGAGATCTCTCAAGTGCTGCCGAAGGTAGCTGCGGACCGTTGAGACATCGGAAAGGGCCTTGCGGTCCAGGTTGTCAGCAAGGTGCTGCATGATTTCTTCCGTCGCGGAAACACCAAGGTCGGCCATCAGTAACTGCGCCTCAAGGTCTTCCATGAATCCGGAATCGATGGCACCGCGCCCTTGGAGCAGCCCCATCAGCCCGCCACGTGTTTTTCCAAGCTGGGTCCTGAGCCTGCCTCGAGTCGGTGCCACAGTCTTCTCGACCGGCTGCGGCATCGCTGCCGCGCGAGAAGACTCATCCGTCCCCGCCTGAGACCTCACCTCACCCTGCGCAGCGAGTCCGGAACGGATCCGCTCGAGCACCAGCAACAAACCTATCCCAGCGATGACATGCAGGGCACCCAAGGCCACAGGCAAGTGCCGTTCCACCAGCACGAAGGCGCTGACGACGAGCAAAAAGACCAGGGCGTTTAACGTGAGGCCGCTCCGGCTCAGAATCGGGGCCTTGGGGTTCGATGTGACGCCAAATCCAAGCATCATCAAGAGGAGCAGCAGGACTCCGCCGACCGCTCGGTGCAACATCTGGATAGCAGCCAAAGCTCCCGGCGCCAGAAGAACCCGAGGATCCGTCGTCGGGATCAGCAGCGCTTTGATCACCGCGACGTAATCAGCCTCCGGCAGGTAACTGCCATGACACGTCGGAAAATCAGGGCAGGCCAACCCCGCACCCGTTGCTGCGACCCAGCCCCCGATAAACACCGCAAACAACAACACAGCCTCTGAGAGGCGTGCAACATTCAGCCACAAACCCAATGATTTTGATGGGCGGGATACCGAGGGTGAAGCAAGACGGGCTCGCTGCAACAGCAGGACAACCAAGAATCCCATCAAGAGATGAGCCACCATCACCCAGGGAATCGCGCTCCACGATGACATCTCGATGCCAATCACGCCCTGCGCGGCCACAATTCCGAGGGCTAGCAGCAACGGCACCCGCGCCGATCGGGCTTCTGGCGTCAAAAAGGCCAGAAGTCCTGCCAATAACACCAGAATTCCTGTCAGCCCACCAAGAATCCGATGTACCGCTCCCATCTGGGCCGCAAGCGCGTGCAACACCGATGGTACTGAAGCACCTCCCCCATCCACACACCCCAGACCATCGGGGCAACCGAGGCCAACCGCCGACATGCGTTGCGCTGATCCCACCACGATGACCAGGATCGCCACCAGGAGAGCCAGTCGGATTACGTTACGAAAAAAGGTTTCCATGGATTTCTTCTTTATTCTGGATGGAAAGTATGGGATCAGCCGATCTGAGAGGCCTTCAACAAATGCTTGAGATCCTTGACCAAGCGATAAGGATCGAATCCGGGCGCATACCAGAGGGCAACGTTCATAAGGGGATCAACAAGAAAGAGTGTCCCCTCGGGGATTTGCGTACCACCCATGGCGGTTTCCAGGACTTTCAAGAGGGATGGTTCAAGATGCGCGGTCACCAGCGCGTCGTCCTTTTGGATCGCTTCAACAGTCAACGTTTTTTCATCCTTGACCAAAAGCACCCGACGAACGCGGAGCACCTCCTTGTTCAGCATCAGCCAGCTCTGGTGCGTTTTATGAAGTGCATCCTGACAGAGAGCACCGCAACCGTCCTGGGTCACCTGGACCAACACCCATCGCCCGTTGACCTCGCCCACCAACCGGGGATCGCCGTAGGTCTTTTTAAGCAACGTCCCTTCCGGCAAGACCTGGACCGGCATGACCAGGGTTCCATAGTTGCTGGTTTTTTGAACCCACTCCGGATGCTGGGCATAGAGCCAGGCACCGGCAAAGGGAAGGACAGCCGTCAGAGCCACCAGGACGAGGACCATCCGACCCTTGATTGGAGAATTAGCTTTAGATTTCATTCAGATTTTGGAGCTTTACGAATACTGGCGCGCGCAAACAGAAACATGGTCACACCCGCAAAAAGAAACCACTGGAGCGCGTAGCCTCGATTCTTTCCAGAATCGAGCCGCATTTCCCTGTCATGGCGGCGATAACCCCCGGGCTCGGCGGGGGCTAATAATACTTGAAAGCCAGCCACCTCATAACCAAGGCGCTCTGAAAGGGCTTTTGCTTCCGGAACCTGCACCAGCGATGGCCAGCCCGAACCCGGCACTTCCGCACCTTTCAGCTTGAAACCCACACGGTGTAAAAGATCAATGCTGCCCTGGATTTCAACCTGACCCTGCGTTAAGCCGGAAACTTCGGGAACCTGGCGGCGATCCGAGCCAACCGGTATCCAGCCTCGATTAATCAGAACGGCAGGCACACCACCCTTCATGCGGAGGGGAACCAGCACATGGTAGCCAGGCTGGCCCTCTTCAATCTGATTGTCGATAAGAAATTGATGCCTGTCATCATAGCTCCCCTCGAGCACCACTCGCCGATAACGTAGTGATTCTGCATCCAGCGCCCCATGATCCGACAGCCTCAAAGGGGGCTCAGTGCGGCGAGCCTCCTGAAGGGCATTGATCGCATCACGCTCACGGGCACGATCCAACTGCCAGAAACCGAGACTCACGAACAAGGGAACCAGAACGAGAACGCCGACCCACCCGAACCATGACGGATTAAATCTATAATCACGCATCGGATGCCGCCCTCAGGCGATCCTGACAGCTCCCCTTCAAGACCCAAGGAACTGCATTGAAAATCGTCATCGTCCTCATTCTCCTCGTTATCGTTGCGAGCCTCGCTTCAGCCCTCTTCCATCTCGTCAAGGACCGTGAGAAAACAGCCAAGACCGCCCGCGCACTGACATGGCGCATCGGCCTGTCTCTTGGCCTTTTCTTCTTCCTGCTCATCGCTTTCGGTCGTGGATGGATTCAGCCCCATAGCTTCTCAGGTCCAATCCAGCAAAGCGCATCGAAAGAATCGACGCCAAAGCCCTGATAACGACCCATACAAAAAAGCCCGGCGGACCGGGCTTTTTTGCATCAATTGAGCGGTCTTACTTGTGATAGGACTCTAAACGCTCAACTTCGTTCTTCGATCCCAGAATAACCGGGACTCTCTGGTGAACGTCTGTCGGCTGGATATCGAGGATACGTTCCCGACCCGTTGAAGCGATGCCGCCTGCCTGCTCGACGATGAATCCCATTGGATTCGCCTCATAGAGAAGACGCAGACGTCCGCCCTTGGACTTGATCTTGTCATCAATCGGGTACGTGAAGAGACCGCCGCGCATCAGCACGCGATAGACTTCCGCCACCATGGAGGCCAGCCAACGCATGTTGAAGTCTTTTTCACGGCCGCCAGCAGTTCCCTGAATACACTCATCGACATAGCGACGAACGGGTTCTTCCCAGAAGCGGTGATTGGACATGTTGATGGCGAATTCCTTAGTGTCTTCCGGCACACGGATATTCGGGTGCGTGAGAACAAACTCACCAATATTGCGATCCAGCGTGAAGCCATTGACGCCCTGACCCGTGGTCAGAATAAGAATCGTCGTCGGTCCGTAGATACAGAACCCAGCCGCCACCTGATCCTTGCCCTTCTGCATGAAGTCTTCGGCGGTGATTTCCTTCTTTCCTTCCGGAGCCTTGAGAACCGAGAAGATCGTACCGATCGAGAGGTTCACCTCGATGTTACCCGAGCCGTCCAGCGGATCGAATGCAATCAGGTACTTGCCCTTCGGGTACTGGGCCGGGATCGGAATGATTTCGTCATTTTCCTCGGACGCCATGGCGGCAAGATGACCCGTCCATTCAAGCGAATGGATGAAGATGTCATTCGAGATGATGTCGAGCTTCTTCTGGACTTCGCCCTGAACGTTCTCCGTTCCAATGACGTCGAGATTGCCCGCCAGTGCGCCACGATTGACTTCGTGCCCAATCGCCTTACATGCCGAAGCAATGTCGTTGAGCAAAAGGGTCAGTTCACCGGTAGCCGACGGAATTTTCCGCTGCTCGTTGATCAGGAACTGGGTCAGCTGTTGACCGATCATAGTTTCTCTCCTCAGCCAATCTATGGTTTTAGTTGCTATCCGGGCAGTGCGATTTCCAGTCGTCCGGAACCGCTGACAGGATCTGCTCGATGCTGGCGATCTTCATCGCATTGGTACCACCCTGGGTACCCATGAGGTCACCCTTGGTGAGAATAATGATGTCCTTCTTATCGACCAGACCGCGCTCAAGAAACTCCTCGGCGGTGGCACGATTCAGAATCGCATGGTCCTGGATTCCGATTGCATTGAAGCTGATCGGATAAACCCCACGGTAAAGACATACGCGACGGCAGGTCTTTTCATGCGAGGTCAAGGCATAAATCGGGATACCCGAACTGATACGTGACATCCACAAAGGTGTTGAACCGGTTTCGGTCAATGCACCGATTGCACGGACATCCAAATGGTTCGCCGCATACATTGCAGAGAGCGCAATCGTTTCATCAATATGATTGAACTGCTCATGCAGGCGATGCTTGGACTTCTCGCGTGGATACTTTTCCGCCTCAACGCAGATATGCGCCATTGCCTTGACAGCAAGATCCGGATAATCACCGGAAGCCGTTTCAGCAGACAGCATGACAGCGTCAGTACCGTCGAATACGGCGTTGGCAACGTCAGAGACTTCTGCACGCGTTGGAATCGGGTTGGTGATCATCGACTCCATCATCTGGGTCGCCGTGATTGCCACCTTGTTATAGGTACGCGCCAAACGGATCAGGTGCTTCTGGACATGTGGCAGACGTGCATCACCGATTTCGACGCCGAGGTCGCCACGCGCAACCATGATGACATCCGATGCTTCGATAATGCCTTCGATCGTCCCTTCCAGAATGGCCTCTGCACGCTCAACCTTGGCCACAAGGCCCATGTTGCTGCCGTACTGATTCAAAAGCGCACGCGCTTCTTCCATATCCTCACGCGATCTCGGGAAGGAAATGGCGAGATAGTCAGCATCAATGGACACCGCCGTCTTGAGATCTTCCTTGTCCTTGTCGGTCAAAGCCGGAGCAGACAGGCCGCCACCGAGTTTGTTGATACCCTTGCGGTTGGACAGGATTCCGCCCACCTTGACGGTGCACTTGACCCGGGTACCGACAACGTCATCAACATCCATCACGATGAGGCCGTCGTTCAGAAGAAGCGTGTCGCCCTTCTTTACGTCACGGGGCAAAGGCTCATAGCTGCATCCGACCTGGGTTTCATCTCCCTGGTCAAACGGAAATGCCGTATCCAGATCGAACTTCTGACCCACCTGAAGATTGACCTTGCGATCATCCTTGAACCGTTCAACACGGATCTTTGGGCCCTGAAGGTCAGCAAGAATCGCGACATGGCGATTCAGCTTCTTGGAAATAGAACGGACGAGATTAGCGCGAGCACGATGCTCGTCGGGCGTTCCATGGGAGAAGTTGAGACGAACGACATCGGCTCCCGCACGGATCAGTCGTTCAAGGACTTCCGGCGATTCGGACGCTGGACCGAGCGTTGCAATGATCTTGGTGCGGCGAAACACGTTGGACATGGTGAACCATTAGCAGGTGCGCGTAGGGCCACAACATGTGGCCCTACTGGTGAAAGACAACGGAACCTGAAGCCTTACTTGGCGTTCATCAGCGCGACAGTCGTGTCGAGCATACGGTTCGAGAAGCCCCATTCGTTGTCGTACCAAGACAGAACCTTGACCAGGTTACCGATAACCTGCGTCTGGGTCGCATCGAAGTTGGACGACGTGGTGGTGTGATTGAAGTCGGTAGAAACCAGCGCTTCGGTGTTGTAGCCGAGGATGCCCTTCAGCGGACCTTCAGCAGCTTCCTTGAGGATAGCGTTAACTTCAGCAACGGTGGTTTCGCGTGAAGCAACGAACGTCAGGTCAACCACAGAAACGTTTGCGGTCGGAACACGAATCGCAAAGCCAGAGAGCTTGCCGTTCAGTTCCGGAAGAACCAGACCTACGGCCTGAGCAGCACCGGTCTTGGTCGGGATCATGTTCAGAGCCGCCGCACGAGCGCGATACAGATCGCTGTGGTAAACGTCGGTCAGAACCTGATCGTTGGTGTAAGAATGGATGGTGGTCATCAGACCAGAAACCAGACCCAGCTTAGCGTGCAGCGGCTGAACCAGCGGCGCGAGGCAGTTCGTGGTGCACGATGCATTAGAAATGATCGTGTCAGATGCCTTGAGGATATTGTGGTTTACGCCATAAACGATGGTCGCATCCGCTTCGTTCTTGTCAGCCGGAGCAGAGATGATGACCTTCTTGGCACCTGCCTGAAGATGCGGCGAGCACTTTTCCTTGTTACGGAAAATGCCGGTGCATTCCAGAACGACATCAATACCCAGAGCGCCCCAAGGCAACTTTGAAGGGTCACGTTCAGAGAACACCTTGATGGTCTTGCCATTAACGATGATAGCGCCTTCAGACACTTCGACGGTGCCATTGAAAGGACCATGAACGGTATCGCGCTTGGTCAGGTGCGCATTGATCTTGGCATCGCCAAGGTCGTTGATCGCAACAATTTCGACGTCCTTACGGCCCGACTCGAACAGGGCGCGCAGCACATTCCGTCCAATGCGGCCGTAGCCGTTGATCGCAACTTTAATGGTCATGACTTTCTTGTTCCGTAGCTGGTGTGCAGGATTGCACGTGGATTGTTCCAAATCCCCACTCCTCGTTGAGAGCGGCGGATACCTTAAGTGCGTTGCCGCACCTGGATCTTGGGTCTGTGCACCGCCATCGCAGGTACGATGGGGATCCGATGTTCGACGGCCGAAATGTCGCGCGTCGTCGCGCAACCCAACTGCCGCACCCCGGCAACGGACCCGACAGTAATGCACAGTATCCGGGGGAAAATTCGCCTATATTCTGCGGCAATATAGCAATTATCACCCTTTCAGTCCAGTAAACCCCGGAATGACAGGGGATCATATACCCGTAAGATACAATCAACCCTGTTCTACGCGCGGCAATTCCCCGGGAGATTCACGCCATGTCCACCGATTCGCCCAGCCCCATCGTCCTCACCCCTCCTGAAGCCCTGCGCCCCCTGGCACCCAGAGAAGCAGAGGGACTCATCCGACTGAAGCCAGAAACCATCGCCGATCTCGATCAAAGGGTTCAACTGTTCCTCGATACGATCCTGGCCGAAACTCCCGGAAGCTCCGCCTTTTCAGAGCGTATCGACACCGTGTACGCCCTTGGTCAAGAGGAAATCAGGGCGGCCGCCGGCCTTTCCAATCGCCTCCTCGAAATGCCCGCCCGATCATTACAGAACGGGGTTCTGGATGCCGCTTCACCGGTATCAAGATCACTGATCGAACTTCGAAAAACCGTCGAAGCCCTGGACCCCTCAAGGCAAGGGGATCTTCTGTCCCCCAAAAAGCTTTTGGGCATCATCCCGATGGGCAGCAAGATCAAGGATTACTTCCTTCGCTACGAATCAGCGCAAAGCCATCTCGACGCCATATTGAGGAGTCTTTACGACGGCCAGGACGAACTTCGCAAGGACAACGCGGCGATCGAGGAGGAAAAAGTCGAAGCCTGGGCCGTCATGGAGGGGCTTGAGCAGTACATCTACATCGGTCGGCGAATAGATGCGGCCCTTGAGGCTCATGTTCGAGATATAGAGGAGAGCCATCCGGAAAAAACGCGGATCATTCGGGAGGAACTGCTCTTCTCCATTCGCCAAAAAGTTCAAGACCTCCTGACACAGCTGACGGTGACCGTCCAAGGCTATCTCGCCATGGATATCATCCGGAAAAACAATCTGGAACTCATCAAGGGCGTCGACCGGGCAACGACCACCACGATTTCGGCACTCAGGACAGCCGTCATCGTGGCTCAGGCGCTCGCCAATCAGCGACTGGTTCTGGAGCAGGTTTCGGCACTCAACCGAAAAACCGGGGATCTCATTGAAGGGACCGCGACCATGATGAAGTCTCAAGCCAACGTGATTCACGACCAAGCCGCGAGCACCACCCTGGACTTGAATCAGCTCAAACGTGCCTTTGATCAGATCTACGAGACGCTGGACCTTATGGCCACCTATCGATCAGAGGCTCTCACCAGGATGGAGACGAACATCGACGTCCTTTCCGAAGCGGTCCATCAGGCGCGTCATCAGATCGAACACATTGAGACCCATCAAGCACCGCATCCCTGAAGCCTCGGTCAGGGATTTCAGCGGCCGGCAGCACCTGAAAGCTTCAGGTATTTGGCATAGAGCCCATCGTGCTCTTCAGGATGTGCGGGATCATGGATGATGCACTCCACCGGACAGACACGGAGACACTGGGGCTCGGCGTGGTGACCGACACACTCCGTGCAGAAAGCGGGATCAATCTGATAGATCTTCTCGCCTTCGGAAATCGCGCCATTCGGGCATTCGGGTTCACAGACATCACAATTGATGCATTCGTCGGTAATCAGCAGAGCCATATCGTTAACTGGAAGTCTTGAGCTTGTTCTGAAGCGCGTTGCGGACCGGTTGAGGGACAAATTCTGAGACATCGCCCCCGAATCGGGCAATTTCCCGGATCAAGGAAGACGAGATGAACGCATAGCGCTCGCTGGGCGTCAGGAAGACCGTCTCGATCTCCGGCCCCAGATGCCGGTTCATGCCCGCCAATTGAAATTCAAATTCAAAATCGGAAACAGCGCGAAGCCCCCGGAGAATGACTGCGCTCCCCGTCTGCCGGGCGCAATCGACCAGAAGCGTATCAAAACCAATCACTTCGATATTGGGTGTCCCAATGAAGGCTTCTCTAGCCATCGCAACGCGTTCATCCAGCGAAAACAGTGGACCCTTCTTGTCGTTTTCCGCGACGGCAACCACCAGCCGGTCAAACATCCTCGCTGCCCGCTCGGCAAGATCAACGTGACCATGAGTGATCGGGTCGAAGGTTCCCGGGTAAATGGCCGTTATGTTCATGAAAGCTGCCTCAGGGTTCGCGTCGGTAGAGTCTATAGGCTACATCTCCCGCAATCCCTTGGCGAAGGCACTGCCAATGAGAGGGAAGACCGGAAAAGTCGAACTCCTGTTCGGCTTCAAGATAGAGCAAGGCCTCTTGCGCCAACCATCCCGCCGACTCAAGCCGGGCAGCCGCTGACGGAAGCCATCCCTTCCGAAAGGGAGGATCGAGAAAAACGAGATCAAAGAGCTCCGGAGGTCCTTTGAGAAAGTCTCTGGCATTCTGCGCCACGACCATGACTTCCGATGCATCCAGTAAGCCACAATTGTCCTTGAGCGCTCTGACAACACCGCCGTTCGCATCCACCATCACGACTTTCGAGGCGCCTCTGGAACACGCCTCAAATCCCAAGGCCCCACTACCCGCATAAAGATCAAGGCAACGGGCACCTTCAACGGCGTCTCGAAGCCAATTAAAAAGGGTCTCCCGCACCCGATCAGGGGTGGGTCGCAAGCCTTCGGCGTCAGGAAACCTGAGCTTTCGGCTTCGGAAACGACCGCCGATGATGCGAATTTCGTTTTTACTGGCCGCCATTTGCAGCCGACTTCACGCCACCCACCAGAACCGTCTTCAGGCGGTCGGGGTCGATTCTGGCCTTGAAGGCCCGCTTGATATCTTCTCGGGTGACCGCCTCAATTCTGCTCGTGTATCGATTGAGCCAATCGAGGGGGCGCCCAAGAAATCCGATGGCCGCGATTTCACCCGTCAATTTTGCATTGCTGTCGAGGCGAAGTACGTAGCCACCGATGATATTTTTCTTTGCCGCATCTATCTCCGCATCAGTCGGGCCCTTCTCGACAAAATCACGCAAGGTCCTGACCGCAATGTCGAGTGCCTCTCGAGCCGAAGTGTTCTTGCTCTGAAGCCCAATCTGGTAGGGCCCCGTCACGCGCATGGGCTGGAAATAGCTATACGCACTGTAGGC
>CAYFOC010000048.1:0-10765 GCA_964344615.1 uncultured Methylococcus sp. | reverse complement strand
CCCGGAGCGAGACGAATACCTTCATCGAGGGCTTCGGTGATTTCCTCAGCATTCTGGCGATAAGCAGGGGAATCTTCGATGCCCTTGCGGTAGAACATCGTGACACCACCCCATGCCTCGAGCATCGGGAGGAAGTTTGGCGTTTCGCCATTGGCTTCAGCGCGCTGACGTTCGGCCTGAATCTGACGCCCGTGATCCAGGAACTCTTCAAGGATTTCAAGTTCTTCGGCATCGTACATCTCGCGTACATTTGCCTCGCCATTGGCCTTGCAGAGGTTTTCATAGCGATGAAGAACCTTCTCGACCTGGATCGGGTAATAAGCCAAGGCTTCAGTACAGGTATCGATGGCCGTCAGACCGCCACCAATAACGCCGGCCGGGAGTCGAACCTGCATGTTAGCGAGGGAAGATTCCTTCGCCGCACCCGTCAACTGAAGTCCCATGAGGAAGTCTGACGCTTTGCGGATACCGCGAATCAGGTTGTTCTTGAGATCAATCAGCGTCGGCTTGCCCGCACCTGATGCAATGGCGATATGGTCAAATCCAAGATCCCATGCCTCATTGATGGTCAGTGTTCCACCGAAGCGGACCCCGCCATAGATGCTGAAGTTTTGTCTGCGAAGCAGATTAAGGTAGATCACCTTGAGGAAGTTCTTGTCCCAGCGGACCGTGATTCCATACTCCGCAACGCCGCCAAATCCAAGCATGATGCGCTTGTCGAGATCCTCGTAGAGGTCGCGGAAATTGCGAATCGGCATGGGAGCATTGGACTGATCCCCGGTGAGATGCAACGGCAGTGGCTCGATCTTGAGGCCGTCGATGCCAACGACACCGAATCCCTCATTAACGAGATAGTGCGCCAGGGTATACCCCGCCGGCCCCATGCCTGCGACGAGTACATTTCGTCCGTTATAGGGCAATGCGTGCTGACGCTTTACGTTGAGTGGATTCCACCGTGTGAGAAGGCTGTAGATTTCAAACCCCCAGGGCATGAAAAGTACGTCCGTCAGAACGTTTGTTTCGATCTGTGGGATGTTGACCGGCTCAGTCTTCTGATAGATGCACCCCTTCATGCAATCATTGCAAATGCGGTGACCGGTTCCCGGACACAGGGGGTTGTCTACGGTGATGAGGGCCAGAGCACCGAGATTGTCACCCTGCCGCTTGAGGGTGTGCATTTCAGAGATCTTTTCTTCAAGCGGACAGCCGGTGATGGTTACCCCAAGCGGATTTGTCTTGTAGGTTCCGTCCTTTTTGTTGCGCATCCCCTTGGAACAACTGTCAGTATCTCTGTCGTGGCAGTAGATGCAGTGATTGACTTCGTAAAGGACCCTGCGCGATTCGAATCGGGGATCTGTCAGCCCGAAACCATCTCGACGACGGTGATGCCCTTCAGCGACAGTCCAGACGTCATAGCCATCAAGGGATTTTTCACCATGATGGACGAGATGATTGAAGTCGGTTTTCGACGGCGTCTTGAAGCTCACCCACGATGCCACCTTGGCTTTCAAGCCTTCATCACGGGTCGAAGCGAAGACCCAACGACCGATCAGATCGTCCAGCACCTTGGCCAATTCGAGATCGGAGCCCTGAAGCTGGGCTTCAAAGGCGGCTGCCGTTGAAGGGGCGCTCATGAGACGGCCACGAAGTGCAGGAATACCGCTGGTGTCTTCAGAATCAGCGCCATGACGAACAAGCAGTGCGAGATGGGCTACGGCAGCCTCGCGATCACTCCTCAGCAATTCTTCATCGATAACGGCAGCTGCCAGGGTATCAAACTCACGTTCAAGTGCCTTCAGATCCCAGTGGAGCGGGTCCTGGCCCTTGAAACGACTGGCAGACTTGTCGACGATGGCATTCTTGAAAGCAAAAACCGAGTCAAAGTCGCAGCGAATATTCTGGGCCTGATGCTCTCTTTCTGATTCCACGCCGAAAATTCGTGCCACGAAATCACCGAGCACCGGCGCAAGATCCACGAGAAGTTCAGAGACTTCTTCCGGCTTCATGTCTTCGCCCTGGCTCGTCCGATAGGCGACATAGCGCTGGAAAAGACTCGCAGAACGGTGCTGCAATTCGTGTTCAAAAATGGAAGTCAGTTCTGCCAGACGGGTGGGATCATAGAGATCGCCATAGGCAAAACCGGGGAGGTTCAGTTGCAAAGAATCTGTCGAAGAAGTGGTCATCTACGCTTCAGTACGGTCTGTTAAGGAAGATACGAATCCCAGAGGGGGCGCATCCGAAACACAGGGATTAAACTCGCTGATTTTACGGCAAATACACATTCAAGTCGATTTGGCCGGGCGAACTTTTGACGGGGAGGGATGTAGATCCCTTCCCCCCTTGATATCCTTGTAGATTGAAATTTTGGAACGCCTTAAGGCTCATACTGTTCAATCGATCACAACATCATGCGCAACGCCACCCCCAAAACGATCCATCTTCGCGATTACAAGGTTCCGGACTTTCTGGTGGATCGCGTCGAGCTTCTGTTTGACCTCAAGGAAACGTCCACTCAAGTCACATCGTTGCTGAACCTGCGTCGAAACCCTGAGGGCGATCCGAAGGCTGATCTGGAACTCGACGGTGAGAACCTGGAACTGATTTCATTAAAGCTCAATGGAATACCCGTTCCCGCCACAGACTTTCACGTCAGTTCCGATAGCCTGAAACTCAAGGCTTCGCCGATGGAACGCTTTCAACTTGAAATCGTGACCCATATCAATCCAAAGGCCAACACGGCGCTTGAAGGCTTGTATCTATCGAGCGGGATGTTCTGCACGCAATGCGAAGCGCAAGGATTCAGGAAAATCACCTACTTCCCGGATCGCCCTGATGTCATGGCGGTGTATACCACCACACTGGTCGCAGACAAGGCGACCTACCCTGTTCTGCTTTCGAATGGGAATCTGGATGCCCGAGGAGATCTTCTTGATGGAAGACATTTCGCCCGTTGGGTAGACCCATTCCCAAAGCCGAGTTACCTCTTTGCGCTGGTCGCCGGCCAATTAGCGTGTCTCGAAGATCGCTTCACTACGGCATCCGGACGCACCGTTACCCTTCAGGTTTTTGCTGAGCAGGATGACATCTCAAAATGCGGTCACGCCCTGGAGTCGCTAAAAAATGCGATGCGCTGGGACGAACAGCGTTTCGGACTCGAATATGACCTTGATCTTTACATGATTGTGGCCGTCAGCCACTTCAACATGGGGGCCATGGAGAATAAGGGACTCAATATCTTCAATACGAAATACGTCCTGGCCAGCCCAGAAACAGCCACGGATGCCGATTACGAACACATTGAGGGCGTCATCGGGCACGAATATTTCCATAACTGGACAGGCAACAGGATCACTTGTCGCGATTGGTTCCAGTTGAGCCTCAAGGAAGGTCTGACCGTATTCAGGGATCAGGAGTTTTCATCCGATCGGCATTCAAGACCCGTCAAGCGCATCGACGAAGTCAACATGCTGCGAAATCGTCAGTTCCTGGAAGACTCAGGCCCCTTGGCGCACCCTGTTCGTCCCGATTCCTATATTGAAATCAATAACTTCTATACGTTGACCGTTTATGAGAAGGGCGCTGAAGTGGTTCGCATGCTGCAAACCCTCCTGGGTCAGGAGGGCTTCCGCAAGGGGACAGATCTCTATTTTGAGCGCCATGATGGGCAGGCTGTCACCTGCGACGATTTTATTCATGCCATGGAAGACGCCAATGGCGTGAATCTCAATAACTTCAAGCGTTGGTATAGTCAGGCCGGCACCCCTGAAGTCACGATCCGGGAGTCCTACGACGCCGAAAGCCAGTTGCTGACCCTCGATATCAGCCAGACCAATCCCCCATCGCCTGGTCAAGCCGAGAAATTGCCGCAGGTGATTCCGCTCGCCATCGGGTTGCTCGGCGCTGATGGCGTGGAGGTACCTCCCACACTTTCAGACGAAGTTGAAACTTATAAGTCTTCGACACGTGTACTGACCCTAGATGCGGCCCAGCAGACCATCACGCTCAAGGATGTCCCTTCGGGTTCGATCCTTTCCGCTCTTCGTGATTTTTCAGCGCCGATTCGCCTCCACCTTGATCGCACGTCAACCCAGCTGGCCTTCCTGTTGGCGAACGATACCGATGCATTCAACCAATGGGACGCCGGTCAGAGACTGACCACCTTGGCTATCCATCACCGTTACGACGGTCAAATGGATGACTCCCTCGTCGACCTCATCGTCGAAGCCTACTCAAAGATCGCAACCAAGGGCATTAAGGATCTCTCTTTCATGGCTCTCCTGATGACTCTTCCGGATTTTGACTATGTCGGAAGCTTTATCAAGTCGCTGGATCCGGTTCGACTGCATGAGGCACGTGAGGCGATCAAGGTCGCAATTGCCAAGCGTCTGGCATCTACATGGTTGAACCTGTATCACTCAAACCATGGCGATGAAAGTGGCCGTTTCGATCCAGAAGCCATTGGCCGACGCAGGCTCAAGAACCTCTGTCTCGGTTACCTCGGAGCTGTGGATACGGATGAGACCCGTACCCTCTGTCTTGAGCAGTACGACCACTGCCATACGATGACCGATCGGATCGCCGCATTGACGACCATGATCAACACCTCGCACCCTGCGACAGCAGATGCCTTGGAACGTTTTTATCAGACCTGGAAGAATGAAGATCTTGTAGTCTGCAAATGGTTCGCCTTGCAAGCCAGCAGCATCCGCCCAGGCACGCTCTCATCGGTTGAGACCTTGATGAAACATCCAGCCTTCGACATTCGAACGCCTAATCATGTGCGCAGTGTTATTGGTGCATTCTCACAGTCGAATCCCTCTAATTTCCATCGCGTAGATGGTGAGGGTTATCGGTTTCTTGCGGATCAGGTCATTGCACTCAATGCTATCAATCCCCAGATCGCTTCAAGGATGCTCACGGCACTGACTGCCTGGCATCGTTTTGATGCTGATCGACAGATCCTGATGCGAGGCGCCTTGGAGCGGGTCGCTGGAACTCCTTCGCTATCCAGTGATGTCTATGAAGTGGCCAGCAAGGCTCTGGCCTGAGAACGATTGATCACTCGTGAGCAAGCTTCACCCCTTCCTCGCCTTACCGCTCTTGGTTCTGGAGGCTTGTTCTCGGGAGTCCTCTCCTGAGAGTCGCCATGGTCATCCGGAAATTACGCGAGATTACGGGTATGTCATCGGCGATGTCATTCCGATGAACTATCGTTTTGATCTCAAGGGCGATCAGATTGATCCCACAAGTCTCCCATCCATTGGCCCCATCAATGACTGGCTGACCATCAGACGATTGAATGTGGAAGTCTTTCATCACCGTGACGGGGATGAGACTCGTCTACACGTGGATTACCAAATTTTCAGAGGCATCCGCGCCCCGGAGCGACTGGAGGTGCCTTCGCTTCGTTTCAGGCTGAAGTCACACCCTGAAACAGAATTGGAAACCGATGCGTGGTCATTCACGCAAGTCCCAGTCATTCCACCGGAAGATAACGACGAAACGATTACGCCGAATGAAGGAATCGGCGTGCTTCCTCAAGACAGCCATCGCCCAAGTCAGTTGCTCGCCTATTGGGTTGCTGGGCTACTGGGAGCAGCCACGCTCATGGGCTTGCGGCAGTTCCTAATCAGTCGCAAAGCACGGCCTTTCTATCTGGTTCAGCGTCAAGTGCGCGCACTATGGCGTGACGGTTCGAATGTTCAAGCCACTATGGAAGGCATGCGGCACATGCATCGAGCCTTTGACCAAACCTACGGAAAAACATTGTTCAGAAGGGATGTCACTCATTTCATTCAAACGCATCCAGCCTATACGGAACTTCAAGAAGATTTACTGCAGTTTTTTGCCTTATCAAGCCAGCTTTTCTTTAATCCAGAAACGGCGGATGAAGTCGTCATTGACCACCAAAAGCTGATTCGATTGCTCAGCAACTGTATCCGTGCGGAGAGGAATAGCCATTGAGCTATGGAATTTTGTCATCGTGGCCTCTTTTTCTTCTTCCAGTGGCCTTGATCCCCTGGTTTCGACGAGGACAGGATGCCATTGTGTATTCATCGCTCGACATGATTCCCGAGGATCCACTTTCAGAATGGATGGATCGTGGGCTTAGGTTCGCTGCATCACTGGCCATAGTCCTCCTGATCATCGGCATTTCTGGCCCATACCAAAGAGAGCAACCGGTCGAGCACATCGGCACAGGGGCTCACATCGTTCTTTTGCTCGATCGCAGCAGCAGCATGAACGAAAACTTTACCGGCCGGTATCTCGGAGCTCGAGCTTCCGAATCCAAGAGCGCCATGGCAAGAAAGCTCCTTTCAGAATTCGTGGACCGCCGCGAGCATGATTTGTTCGCGATGGTCGCTTTTGCTGCCGCACCCATCTACGTATTGCCGCTCACGGATGATCGGGTCGCTGTTCAGTCTGCGATTGCGGCTGCGGGAGCCAGAGGTCACGGTGTGACGAATATAGCCCCGGGACTCGCGATGGCCGTCGATTTCTTTAGGCAACGGCCAAAGGAGGGATCACGATTGGTATTGCTGGTCAGTGATGGTGCTGCTCGTATCGATGACGAAACCCGCGAACGTCTCAAACAAATGTTTCAGGAAACGGGAACGACTCTTTATTGGATTTATCTCCGAAATCCTACCAGTGCGCCACTGACAGAACGTCCTGCCAATCCGAACGAATCCACAACACCTGAGTATTTCCTCAACGCCTATTTTGAATCCCTCGATGTCCCCTACAAGGCTTTTGAAGCCGAGAATCCGGATGCCATGGAAAAGGCCATACGCGAGGTGGAACGCTTGGAGAACTTGCCTCTCCCCTATCAGGAGATACTTCCTCGACAGGATCTGAGTAACCGTTTCATCACGACATCCGTTACCTTGATGCTGCTGTTGCTTGTGGCACGCCTATTGGAGAAACGTGAATGGATCGCCTGATCCGAAAACTTCTGCACCCCTGGCTTTTACGAACGATTCTCCTCGTCACGATCGCCGGAAGTGTCCATGCGCTGAACGACATGATTCGGGTAAACCAGATCAATGCCGAAATAGAAGCTCCTGACAGCATTGAGATCACGCCATCAACACCGATTGAACTGGTATTTGCAAAGGCGCATTGGCTTGAAAACAAGGATCCGATGGAGGCGATTCGTCTCTACGGGGAAATTGTTCAAAAATCAGGTCCAGCCCTGGCCGCCAGGATTCGCTACAACCTCGGTTCTCTCTATCTTCAGGATGCGGCCAAGGTGTGGAAAAAAAATGGGCTTTCTGAATACATTCGCATCAATACGCTTCTTGGTGCTGCGAAGGAGAACCTCCGCGAGGCCTTGAGTCTGGATCCGACCAACTGGCAGGCCAGATTCAATCTGGAATACGCGGAGAGGATTACACCTCCACCCAAGGAGCGTCCGAAAAATGATTTCCAAGGAAATAAAGGGAGCATCTTTGCAACACTCCCAGCCATACCTGGCGGTGGGCCTTGAATCACTTACGCGCATTACTGAGGTCCTGGCGAGGGGTTTTGCTTCTCTTCGGAATGATGTCGGCGGTGACGATGCTCTTTCATCCGGAAACGGAGATCCCTCGTCGCGTTTATCGCTATCAGTTTGTGATCGATATTACCCAAAGCATGAATGCACGGGATTATCGTGTTGCGGGGTATCCATCAGACCGTCTTGGTTTCGTTAAGGCCACGCTACTTGAGGCGCTTCATGATCTGCCATGTGGATCTGAAGTCGGATTGGGGCTGTTCACCACGCAATCCGTGCACTTCCTTTTCGAGCCTTTGGAAATCTGCCGGCATTTCAGTGTCATTGACGACGCCCTTCGCCACATCGACTGGCGGATGGCCTGGTCAGCAGACACGCACGTTGAATCCGGACTGCACCACGCCATTCGAGACCTCATCAAAAGGGACCCCTCGACACGGCTGATCTTCCTGACAGATGGACAGGAAACGCCCCCACAACTGGTTAAACCTGTATTCGATGTGGAACCGGGTGCCATCAAGGGATTGGTCGTCGGGGTTGGCGGGCGATCACCGGTGACGGTGCCACGCTACGACCGCGAAAACAACAGTCTTGGGATCTGGGAAAACGCCGACATCGAGAAGCCTCCCGTATCCTCAACCGTCTATTCTCAAAAAGTAGAAGTCAGGACACTGCCAACCGAGGGGCCCTATCTCTCATGGATGGACGAAACGCATCTCCGAGAGGTCTCCGCATCCACCGGTCTTGGATTTTTGGTGCTTGATCAGCCAGAGACCTTCAGAAAAATGATCTTGCGCGACGATCTTGCGGAACTTCGTCCGGCTGTCACTGATCTAAGATTATGGTTTGGCCTTGCCGCCATTCTTTGCTTGTTGATTGCCTATGGGGTGGAGAGGCGTCCGCAGGAGCGCACAAGGACCGTTCGCCGCTGATTGAGAGTGTGACGGTCTCCCCCGCTTGGATCAGATGGTCTTTGAAGGGTTTTTCATTCCTGTAGAACGATAAAAAATTTAAGAGGAGTATTCCGATGGCGCTTTTTCTTTCCGTACTGTTCACGATCAGTTTTGCATTCTGGTTTTACAAAACTGCAACCCGACTTGGAGCCAATGGCGTCCAATGGGGGATCGTGGGAGCCATCTCTTATCAGATCCCGGCCTGGGGTTGGATGATAGTGGTTTCAAAACCCTATATCTCAGCCATCCAAGGCGCAGCTAATCGTGCATCTACAGGTGCTGGGCTTGTCGGTCACTCCTGGATTTTGGTTGGGCTGGTCTGTGTTCTTCTGGTCTACAAGTACGCGTTGTTGAAGACAAACGTCAAGAATTAACCCATCCATTTGATCTCCCCGGGTTGAAGGTTCATCCGCGGGGAGATCTTCCAAATCTGCTCTGCATACGTTTCGATCGCCCTATCACTGGTAAAGAATCCAGAACGCGCTATGTTCAAGATGGCGCTCCGGGTCCAAGCCTCGGAGTTCTGCCAGAGTTGGTCGACTTTCGATTGCGTTTCAAGATAAGACTTGAAATCAGCCATCAGCATGAAGGCGTCCCCCTCGTTGAGCAGGCTATTTAAAATGGATTGGTAGCGTCCTGGTTCTTCCGGCGAGAAATAGCCCGACGCAATCAAGTCCAGTACAGCCTTGAGTTCAGGGCATTCGCCTACAAAGTGCCCAGGGTCGTAGCCAACTTCCCGAAGGCACTTAATTTCTTCGGCCGTTCTTCCGAAAAGTAAGAAGTTATCAGCGCCGACTGCTTCGCGCAGCTCAATATTCGCCCCATCATAAGTGCCAATGGTCAAAGCACCATTGATCGCCATCTTCATATTGCCGGTGCCGGATGCCTCGGTGCCCGCCATAGAGATCTGCTCAGAAAGATCGATGGCCGGAATAAGACGCATCGCCCTTGATACGGTGTAATCCGGGAGAAAATAGACTTTGAGTCTTCCACTTACGCGTGGATCATTATTAATAATCGACGCTACATCGTTGATCAGTTTGATGATCAGCTTTGCGCGCAAATAGGCCGGGGCCGCCTTTCCGCCGAAGATGACTGTGCGGTTAGGCAGCGACTGATCGCCTTGGATAATCGCCTGATACCTTGCAACGGTATAGAGAATATTGAGAAGTTGTCTTTTGTACTCATGAATGCGCTTTACCTGCACATCAAACAGGCTCGTTGGATCGATGCCCGGTGGCAAGCCCTTGGGGTTTGATGCAAGCCACCGTTGCTTGCTCAGCAGTTTCGCTGTTCGAAATCCTTCCCGGAAACCAGGGTCATCTGCAAAGGGCTCAAGCTGTCTGATATCCCGGAAATCCCTGATCCAATGTGGGCCAATGGCCTGGGTGATGAGTTCGGAGAGTTCTGGATTTGCCTGATGCAACCAGCGTCTGGGGGTAACACCGTTGGTGATGTTGATGAAACGGTCGGGGTAGATTCGGGCGAAATCACGGAATATGGTTGTCTTCATTAATTCCGAGTGTAAGCCTGCTACCCCATTAACCTTATGGCTACCCACGATGGCCAGATGAGACATCCTGACTTTTTTGCCATCCGACTCATCAATCACTGACACGCGACGAATCAGGTCTACGTCACCTGGATGCTGTTGAGCAACCGTCTCCAGAAATCGTCGATTGATCTCAAAGATGATGTCCAAATGTCGGGGAAGTAATCGTCCGAAAAGCGCCAGCGGCCACGTTTCAAGGGCTTCTGGCATGAGGGTGTGGTTGGTGTAGCTGAAGCAGTTGCGCGTTATCTCCCAAGCACGGTCCCAGTGGAGTTGCATGTCATCGATCAGAATCCGCATGAGTTCCGGAATGGAGATCGCCGGATGGGTATCATTCAACTGAATCGCAACCACGTCTGAAAGCTCATCGATCTCCCTTTTATCGCGGAGAAAGTGATGTATCAGATCCTGAATGCTCGCTGATACGAAAAAATATTCCTGCTTCAGCCTGAGTTCACGCCCGACTAGCGTTGAATCATCCGGATAGAGCACTTTAGAGAGGTTTTCAGATCGGTTCTTCTGTTCGACTGCCCGAATGTAATTGCCTTCATTGAAATAGCGCAGATCGAAATCCATCGTAGCCTTCGCGGACCACAACCTGAGATTGTTGACGGTATGACCACCATACCCCGGTATGGGCGTGTCATAGGCCATCGCCATCACATCATCCGTATCCACCCAGTGATAGTGGGATTTGCCGTGATGGTCGAGAGAGATCTCCACCCTCCCCCCAAACCTGACCCTGTATTGAACGTCGGTCCGTGG
>CAYFOC010000047.1:0-10893 GCA_964344615.1 uncultured Methylococcus sp. | reverse complement strand
ATGGCGTGGTCTGTGGGACGCTTCTGGCGGAGGCCACGGCCGTCAATCTGGAGGCACTCCAACATAGGAGCCCTGGTGACATCGCCTTGTCCAAATATGCCGAGGTGGGGCGCGTTCTCTTAGAGCGACATGATCTGGACCAGGAATCGGCTCTGACGCTCTTGATCGATTATCTCCGGAAACTGAGAGAGGAACTGTCGCTTCCGGGGTTGGGGGCGCTTGGCGTATTGCGGGAAGATTTTGAGCGCATCGTGGCGCATTCACGCGGGTCGAGCATGAAGACGAATCCGATCCTGCTTGAAGATAGCGAAATTGCAACGATTCTGGAGCGGTGTTTCTGATGTTGGGTTTCTTTCAGCGTCTCATGGACGCCCGCTATGGTCTTCCGGTCCTCTCAGGCATCCTGATCGGCACCAGCTACATTCCCTTTCCGCCCTGGGCATCGCTGTTTGGATTTGTTCCCCTGTGGATCTTCTGGAATCGGCAGACGACCCTCAAAGAAGTGCTGTATGGCGGGTTTGTCTGTGCCTTTGTCTTTACCCTCATCGGTTTTAACTGGGTCACCTTCACGCTGCATGAATTCGCTCATCTGGACTGGTGGGTCGCCATTCTGGGGATGGTGCTTTTTGCGGTGCTGGCTCACGTGTTCGTGCCGGTGGCTGGTGCACTCTGGTTCTGGGTCAGCGGAGGACTGCGCCGGGATAGCTGGCATTCCCGCTGGATCATGGCTTTGGCCACCGTCCTTTCCCAGGCGACGGTCCCGACCCTGTTTGACTGGAATTTTGGCTATTCCTGGTTTGCCTCCAACGTTCCGATCTTTCAATGGGCGGAAGTGATCGGGTTTTCCGGTTTAAG
Organism: uncultured Methylococcus sp.; assembly: GCA_964344615.1. GTDB lineage: Bacteria > Pseudomonadota > Gammaproteobacteria > Methylococcales > Methylococcaceae > UBA6136. The sequence continues at coordinate 10,038 of CAYFOC010000047.1, read as the reverse complement.
CGCCTTCACCGTCCTTTCAGGGCTCATGTTCTGGACCTTGTGGGAGTCGAGGAGACGCCCACGAGGGCGACGGATACTCCTCACGACGCTTCTCATTTTCCTCGGCCTGAATGGTGGAGGATTATGGTTGGTGTCACGCCTGCCGGCACCGGACAGCGTCCTGCGCGTTCTCATGGTGCAGGGCAACATCGGAAACTTTGAAAAGATGGCTGCAGAGCTTGGAGGTGGTTATCAGGACGGCATCCTAAGGACCTATCTGGATCTGACCTCCAAGGGACTTCAAGGTCAGGATCCAAAAGGGATCGACTTCGTGCTCTGGCCTGAAACGGCTTTTCCAGATTTTCTCGGTGAAGGACTCAAGCTGACGGCCCGTCGTGAAACCCTGACCGCCTATCTCCGCGATCATCACCTGGCGCTGGCGACCGGTGCGTACGGGTTTGATTTTGATTCCGGCAGGCTGACCAATTCCTTGTTCCTGCTGGATCGGGACGGGAAGCTGGTAAACCCTCATTACAGCAAGACCATTCTCCTGGCCTTTGGTGAGTACCTTCCGGGTGAAACCTGGTTTCCCTTCATTCGCGGCTGGCTGCCACCCATTGGCGAGTTTGCACGAGGGCAGGGGCCGAGCCAGCTGATCCTCTGGAATGGTCTCAAGATGGGGGTTCAGATTTGTTACGAGAGTCTTTTTCCTGACTTCACGCGGAAATGGGCAGACCTTGGCGCCCAGTTCCTCGTCAATGCGACCAACGATTCCTGGTACGGCACATGGCAGGAACCTCGGCAACATCTCATGATGACGCTGGGACGGGCGGTTGAAGTGCGTCGACCGGTCATCCGCGCGACCAATACCGGCATTTCGACGGTGGGTCTTGCCTCAGGTCGTCATCTTGAGGAGTCCCCGTTGCATCAGCCGTGGGTAGGGCTGCTTGAGATTCCCTACGAGAAAGATCCGGGAAATACGCTGTATCAGCAGACCTATTGGTTCTTGCCGCTACTGCTTTGGGGGAGTTTTTTCCAACTGGTCTTTACCGCCCTCAAAGCGAAATGGGCCGGGCGTAGGGCTGACTGAAGGACCTTGATTGGCCATCAGAAATAAGGGGCTTGGGGCCCCTTATTTTTTGGAATGGGCCTCGTTGAGGATGCCCTGAAGGTTAGAGGCCAGAGCGTCCGTGAGGGAGTGGACCCCGGCGATAGTCAGATGGCTCTGGTCGCGATAGAAAAAGTCGGATCCATGGCTCAAGGTGCAGGAATCACCAACCCGGGCACAGAGGATCTCAAACGGATCGAAAATAGAGAGCAAAGGGTAGGTCACTTTCAGCCTTTCGAGCTCTGCCACATATTCATTTCGCCGTGCCAGCTGCTCTCCCCGAGGTTCAGACTTTGCCGAACAACTTTCCGAGATCGCCCAGTGGGGTCTGAACGGCTGTTCGTAGCAAATGCCTCCGTTGACGGCCATGCTGGCCTTAGGAGAAGGAGCGACCATCACCACACGGACCCCCATGGCTTGCATCGCGTCAAGGAATCGCTTCAAGGCGCTGATGTGAGCGTCGAATTCTGGGGTGAGAGCGCGCGGAGAGAGGTTTTCTCGAAGGACCAGCACCAGAGGCGTCGGATCCCTCCGCATCCTTTCCTGAACCAAAAGCAGGGGCAGATCGCAGGCGGCAGATTGATTGCCGAAGGCCGGAACCTTGCAGCCTGGCTGAGAGGTGAAAAGGATCGGGGCGCTCAATCGGTCTGAAAGATCATCGACAATCGGCAGAAGATCGAGGGCATGACTGTCGCCTGAAATCATGACGGAAAACGTTCCGCTGCCTTGGGGCGAGACACATTGCTTCTGGAAATGATCGAACTTTTCACTGGTATTGAGTCCTTTGGGAGGACTTTCGAACTGGCAGTTGTAAGCCTTGATGTGAGAACGTGGCGTCACTGATTTGATGGAGACCCCGTTGTCGACGGTTTCCCGGTTGCCGCTGAACAAGGCATCGTGCTTCAGGTAGGCAAAGACCACTGCGCCGAGGGCCAAAGCCACCGAGAGCGCGGCGATAAGAAGCGTTTTTTGGGGGGATGCCCCAGAGCGTCGGAACGGTTGTTCAATGAAACGGTAACTGAAACCCGCGAGGCTGAACATGAGCAACAAGAGCACCGGCGACGTCCACAGCGTGATGCCTAGGGTCCATCGTCCCAGGGTCAGAATGCCCCAATGCCAGAGATAAAGCGAATAGGAGATTTTTCCGATTCGGGCAAAGGGTGCCATCGAAAAGATCGTGGTCAGGCCACCAGCGGTTTCAAAGGCCAGGATCAGACCTCCTGTCAGAAATACCGCACATATCGTCGCTTCGACAGCGAGACTTTGGGGTGCCATGAATGTGGAAAGCATGAGAGTGAGAATCAGGCTTCCACTGACCGCTCTGGGTCTGAGGTTCAGGCGCTTCGTGGTGTTGAGGGAAAGGTAAAGCAAGGCCCCATAGCCTAACTCCCAGATGCGAGTTGGCATCAGGAAATAGGCTTCGGTCTGATGGCCAGGATAAAGCGTGATGAAGGCGCTGAGAGAAAGGAATGAGAAGATCGTGAGTGCCCAGCCTAAGCTCCGGGTCTGTCCTCGCATCGGGAGCCATCGGGTCATGGCCCAGAACAGGAGGGGGTAAAGGAGGTAAAACTGTTCCTCAACGCCCAGCGACCAGGTATGCGTAAAGGGATTGAGATCGGATGAGGGTGCGAAGTAATCCGTTGCCTTGTAGATCAAAAGCAGATTCGAGAGGCCGATCAGCGCGAACATCCCGGTGAGGAGGGATGATTCTGCCGAGGGATCAACCAGACAGATGGCGAGTCCGATCAATACGACATAGGCGATCAGGGCAGGCAGCAGGCGCTTGACCCGGCGGGATAAAAATCCAACGATGAAAGGGGCGAAGCCTGGTTCGGGATGATTCTGAAGCGACTGGGTAATGACAAACCCGGAAATCACGTAGAACACATCGACACCCAGATATCCGCTGGGGAGGAGGGCGTGATTGAAGTGGTTGATGATGACCGCGACGATGGCGAGCGCTCGCAGCCCATCCAGGGCATTTCGATATTGTTTGTCAGCAGACATGAAGCCCCGGATCGTCGTGATTCAACTTCCAACTCGCAGCCTAGGATTATAAACTGCTCAGGATACGTTCTTCCTTCATTCCCCCCTCCTACAAGGCGTTGCGCGAGAAATGGGGCCGAGATTACCGAGAATCCGTTTCACCTTTCTTTAAATGTCCAAAGCGATTCACTACCGGCCTGATATCGATGGGCTAAGAGCGATTGCCATCATCGGGGTGGTGCTTTTCCATGCCTTTCCCAAGGCCTTTCGTGGCGGCTTTGTCGGGGTTGATGTCTTCTTTGTCATCTCCGGCTTTCTGATCACCAGCATCCTTCTGCGATCCGAAGGGTTCCAGGGGGCATGGCTCCGTGATTTCTACTACCGAAGAGCAATCCGTATCCTGCCGGCCTTGACGCTTATGGTCGCGGCCTGCGCCGCGGCGGGTTATTTCCTTCTGTTTCAGAAGGAGTATGCCGAACTTGGAAGGCATATGGCTGCCAGTGGCCTCTTCATTGAAAACGTGAATCTCTGGAAGACGTCCGGATATTTCGACACCCTGACGGAAGAAAAGCCACTGATGCATCTTTGGTCACTGGCGGTCGAGGAGCAGTTCTACCTCCTTTATCCCTTGCTTCTCTTCGTGCTTTCGAAGACGCAACGTGACTTCCGCAAGGCGATCCTGATCGGAATCCTCCTTTCTTTCTCCCTGAATCTCTTTGCCCTTGGGACCGACAGTTCGGCGGCTTTCTATTTGCCCCAGAATCGGTTCTGGGAACTGTTCATCGGGGGCTGGCTTGCCATTCGAAACCCCATGGCTTCCTCCCCAAGGTGGTTGTCGGTTCTAACCTCGATCACGGGATTCATCCTGATCATCGCCGGTTTTCTGATCATACGCAGCGATCATGCTTTCCCGGGCTTTTGGGCGCTTTTGCCGACCTTCGGAGCCGCTTTTCTGATCATGTCCGGCCCTTTTGCGCCGGTCAATGCCTGGCTTCTTTCCCGCAAGGGTATGGTACAGATCGGCTTGATCAGCTACCCCCTTTACCTTTGGCACTGGCCACTCCTTTCCTTTGAACGGATTATCGACAACGGGACGAAGAATGTTGCGATAACGGTCGGTCTGATTGCGGCAAGCTTTGCCCTGGCCTGGGCCACGTATCTCTGGGTTGAGTTGCCCGCCCGTAAGCGAGGCAAACGGGGCGTACCGGGTCTTGTGATGCTTCTGGTGGGTCTGACCGTGGCAGGCGGCACTATCCTGGCATCCGGCGGCGTCCCTGGCAGAGGGCCGCTTTTTGCTGAAACCGCAGTTGGTCTTGAGACTCTGGCTGAAGGGGCTAGAGGCTGGGAAGAGGGCTGTCAGACCGTTGCTGACCCAAGCGATGCTGAACCTGCGATCGGGCGCTGCAGCTATTACCCGAAAGGTGGGACGAGAGATCGCTACGTATTGGTCTTGGGAGACAGTCATGCTTCGGCCCTGATCAAGGGCATGGACTTGGCCCGGGGTGGACTGACAGAAGGCTCTCGCGTCTATCTATTCGATCGGGCAGGGTGTCTTCCCTTTAGGGATGTCGACCTTGAGCATGGCGGCCATCGTTGTTCAGAGGCTTTCAACAGTGTGTATGACTGGATGGCTCGCCATGCAAACCAGATCGATGCCGTGATCCTCGCCAGTCGCTGGGCCTCTCACTTTGATGGAACCGGGTTCAGCCCCGGCGAGCATCGCCATACCTTCGTCTCGGATCGTTATCCGGAGAAGGCCGGGATGTCGCTGTTTGAGTGGGGGCTGCGAGAAACGCTGTCGTTCTTCAAAGCGCACCAGATTCCCGTGGTGTTTGTCGATCAGGTGCCTGAACTCGACTTTAATCCGAGGGCTTGTTTCGACAGACCCTTCAGCTTCAAGCGCCGCAAGGACCCTTGTGCGATAGATCACGCATCGGTGCTCAGGCGACAGTCTGGCTATCGGGCGATCGTTCGCTCGTTGGCGGATGAGGGGTACATCCCGGAGCGTCTAGACCCGCTGCGTGTCCTCTGTCACGACGGCCTATGCTGGGCTAAGGCGGGGGAGAACTACCGCTACAGTGATGACGATCATCTCAGCCGGGAGGGATCGAGGGTGCTCCTTGACGAAATCAGGCTTCATCCCGGAAAAGAAGAAGAGAAGCGCCGACGCTAGATCGGCGCGAAGGAATTTCTAATCCTTCGGATAGCGTTGTTCCAGATCATCCAGGAACCGGTTGATCTGCTTCATGCTGCCCGCAAAAGCCTTGGGGGATTGGCCAGAAAGCCACAGTTCTGCCTTTTTCTTGCTCTTGGGCCAGAGCATGAGGCTTCCCAAGACCAGAAAAGGGGTGCCGATCACGCCAGGCACAACAAGACCGACGATGCCGGCGGTAAACAAAAGCCAGCCAACGTCTTTCGGTAGCTTTCGAATGCGGTCCGCGGTGGCCTGATCGATTTGCATGATCGCCAATTGCTTTTCCAGTGCATCGGGATCAATGGCGGCTTGGCTGACGTCCTCGGGGACGGTGGGGTTCTGGCCGCTTGAGGGCGTTGCCTTGCGATCCATCCTCCGAAGGGGTTTCCGTGTCGTTGACTGGGTCATGATCTTCTTGAGGGTGTTTTTTCGTTGAGTCGGAGCGTCTAAAAACTACGCTCCGCGACGATGGGAGCGACGCAGTTTTTGGGTCAGCCCGCGATCCACATTGGCGACGGCCACGTTGGCGATGATGCCCGACGTGATGCCATTCAGCATGCCACCGAAAGCTCCCGCAACGCACAGAAGGTTGGGAATGAGCGCCTGACGATTGCTTTTTTCGATATCGGGCACGTAGCTCCTTGAGAGGCCGAGCAGCCCTTCCAGGGCTTCGTATCGGCCGGCGGGGAGAACGATATCCGAGGGAATGACGGATTCAGAGGCATCTTTCAGGGCCAGCGTCACGTGGGCATAGCTCGAAAGCTTGGGAGTACTCTGAACACCGGTGACCAGAAGGGCCTTGATGCCCCGGGAGCGAAGCCCTTCGAGGAAGCGGATCTTGGCATCAAGATCAAGTTCACCTCCGAAGAGGGAGACCCCCAGCCGTTGTGCATTCTTCGCGGTGACATCATCTGAGGCCGAAGACATGAGGAATACATCGTACCCTTGTGCCTTGAGGCCCGCGACCATCCCAGAGGCTTTCGGGGCATTGCTTTCTGCGAACTCGATGTCTGCAACCGCCTTGCCATCAATTTCGACCTTAATCGGGCCTTGTGTATCGCCACGCGTCGTCTTCAGGATGACCTGATGCTGACCTTGGCGGACCTCGACAAGGTCCTCTTCGAGCCGGAGGAGTTCAGGTTGTCGTACAGGGAGGCCCTGGCTGGCCGCAGCTGCCTGAAGCGCTTCAGACCGGGCGTCACCCAGGAAAAGCGCCGCACCGGCGACGGTCTGCAGCAAGGCTTCCTGGTGGTTAAGCGGGCTTCGTATTTCCTTGAGAACAAGTCCCGGGAGGTACAGGCGTTGATCGTCGCCATCCAGCACAACAAAGGAGGCTTCAGAGAGGCGCAGAAGGGCGCTGGGATGACGTACAACCGCTCCGAGACGGAGGGCGCTACGCATGTGTTCGAGGGTCACCAGAGGGACCGCAAGATAGGGGCCACTGACCCAATCCTGGTGGAGGATCGCGCCTACGGTGATCAGGCTGCCCGCCATCCAGCCCACGCCTGCAGTGGCCAGAGTCGGGAGGGCGGTCTTATCTCCGAGTTGTTCAGCCTTGGCCTTGAGCTTTTCATCGGAAGGGAAGAGCGCACAGGTTCGTTCAATTTCTTCGACAATCCAGGCCGCGCGGGTATCAGAGCCATGTTGTTGGACCCTGAAGTCCAGTTGGCCTTGAAGAATGATGCTGCCCGCGAGAATTTCTGCCGGTGCAAATTTCCGAACAGGATGGGCGATACCGGTGATCGGTGATTCATCAACCAGAGCAATCCCCTGGACGATTTCACCATCGGCCGGAACGATCTCACCGGTCAGGACACGCAAGCGGTCTCCGCGACGAATGCCATCCGGGCTTGAGAGCCGTTCAACGCCATCTTCGCTGATGTTCCGGATCTGGATCAGGCTGGGTAGCGTCTGTTCCACGGTTTCTTCCGTGGCCTGAACCAGCTTGCCGCGCCAACGGCGTTGCCAATAACGCAGTGACCAGTCTGTCAGTGCAAACGCGAGCACCTGGCCCGTCACGATGGAGCAGGTCAAAAGGGCCGTGTGGAACAACGGAACGCCGACTTTGCCTTGCGTGAGCTGGGTTGCTGCATCCTTCACGATGTTGAAGTTGGTGGCAACCAGAACGCCTGCTGCGATGGGCGTTGCAACGGGGAGCAATAATTCGCCGACGGTGCTGAGTCCGACGGTAGAGGTCGATACGGTCATCGGGACCGTTTCCGGTGCAGCAATGGCAGCGATGGGCGTCCCATGGATCAGTGTCTGGACAATCTGATCTTCGATGCTGCGAGGATCAATCCGTCGAGGATTAAAGGTGATCTTGATCGACGCCGTTTCAGGGTGATGGTGTACCGAGAGGATGCCGGGCTTCTCTCCGATCTTCCCTCGAATCGCAAGAGCGAGGGCCGCGCTAGGGCCATTCAGAGCCTCATGCGCGAAGACCAGCGAATCTGCCGAAGGGTAACTGAAATCGATGGAAACAGGCGATCCATCCTGCCGAATCCAATAGGCTCTAGGGGCCGATTTTGCGATCTTCAGCTTTGCCTTGCTCGTATTCCCGTTCTTGCCTTCCAGTGTCCTGAGGAATCGCTCGTAGAACCCCGATCGGCTCTCCAAGTCACAATGAAAGCCAATACGAGCCAGTTCCTGTTCGGGAATGATGGCGACGCTCTCCGATTCGGGGAGCGCTAGGACGCGCTGAATGAAGATCGGAAGGTCCGCGTGATCGAGCGTCCCAAAAAGGGTCGCATTCCGGAATTCGATGGCGTCGGCAGACAGTCGGAATGTGGGATTCATCGAGCGGTGGGTTCTGTAAATTCAAACTCAGGGATATAGGGCTTCAGCAACCCGTTCTTGACCAGGTCGTCAAGATCAGAGACCACGGCAAGATCTTCCTTGTCCAGGACGTTGTAAAGCTCCCTCAGGCGCGTACGGCGGCGACGGATTTCAAAGCCGATCGCGGCGAGCAAAACAATGCCAAAAACACTGGTGATGACTTCAGAGACTTGGTTCATCAGTAGAGACTCTTGAAAAGGGCGTTTTAACGTCGTGATGTCAGATCAGGGCTTCGGAACTGCCGCGCAATACTTCTACCGCTCCGACCAGGCCATCACGATGAAGCTTTTGCTTGATCAGTTGATCGATATCCACGTTCTTTCGGTGGACTGCAAGGAAGTTGATGAAGTTTTGGAGAACCTCCAGAGCTGATTCCGGATCCTTGATGGTTCCAAGATTGAGATGGAATCCATGGTACTGCTGATCTCCGCTCGAATGAGAGCCTTGGATGTCTCTCGCGAGGAGAATGGGGTCCTTGCCGATCAGATGAGGATGTCGCTTGAGAAGTTCGCTAGATTGAGTGCGACTCAGGACATAGAAGGGATCGTGATTCTGGAGTTGCGTGACCATCCGAAGATTTTGACGAATCACGCGAGCGGCTGCTCCATCCCAACCACTATCGATCAGGAAAAACTGAAAGCGTGGTGCCTCCCTCACTTCGCTCGTGGAGGAGTCATTCTCTTCGTTTGCGCTTGAAGGGGGCGGACTGATGAGGGGGTCGGTCTTAGGGGTGGCGTTGGGACGCGCCTTCAAAAGTCGTTCCCGAGACTTGGTCCCGGCATTCTTGGACGGTGCTTTTTCAGCCATCTTCAACTCCGAAATGTTTATCTAGCTAGGATACACGCCCGTGATGACGTTGTGTTCGTGCAGACCCATGAGAGGGTCTGCACGAGAATGTTTCAGGGCTTAGGCGTTTCCGGCTGCTTTCGGTGAGGAGTTCCTGGAGGACTTCCGGGTATTGATCTTGCGGGGCGCCCTGCGGGTCAATGCAGCGTCACTCTCGCTCGTCGCAGGAACCTGTTCGGATACCTGAGCCGGGACCACCTTCATGGCGTCCTTTTCTGGTTCCGGTTCAGGGTCTGAAACATGTGAGGCAAGTTCCAGTTCCAGAAGGTGTCGGCGTTCTGCTTCAAGCTTCGCGACTTCCCTCATGGGAAGGACGCCGTTGATGAGGGCACCGATAGCGGCGACGTTGTTGGTCAGAACCGAGAACCCGACTCCGAGGCCGAGCGTGAAGACGCCGGCGACACAGGCAAGATTAGGTACGAGAATCATGCCCCAGCTTCTCTGGATGTTCTGATCCAGACTTCTGGCGATGTCACGGAGTTCACAGAGCTTTCCAAGCCCTTGTTCCAGGAAAACGATATGCGCCGTATCCGTTGCGATGGTCGTTGCACCACGCAGCGAAATGGAGACGTTGGCTTTCTTCAAGGCAATGGAGTCATTGATCCCGTCGCCTACAAAGCAGACCTTTCGGCCTTCGGCCTGGAGTTTTTCTACATAATCGGCCTTGTCGGCGGGCAGAACCTGAGCAAAGTAGCGGTCCATTCCGAGTTCTTCGGCGAGTTTCTTGGTGGGCGCTTCATGATCGCCGGAGATGATGGCCAGATGCTTGATGCCACGTTGACGGAGGCCTGCGATGATGTCCTTGACCTCGGGGCGGAGCGCCGCACGAAGTTCAAGCGCACCACCCAGATGGTCATCAATCGCGACCATGACCATGGTGTCTCCATCCTCATGCACAGCAGCCAGTTTCTTTTCGATGGCATCCGGAATTGCGATCCCTTCCATCTCCATGAAGCGACGGCTACCGACACGAATGAGGTGGCCATTCACGCCGACGCTGATCCCGTAACCGACCTTATATTCGGTTTCATCGGTCGGAGGCAGTTCCAGCTGAAGTTCCTCGGCCTTGTGGAGGATGGCCAGTGCGATC
>CAYFOC010000046.1:0-10975 GCA_964344615.1 uncultured Methylococcus sp. | reverse complement strand
AGGTAGTCCGGAATGCGTAAAGCCTTCGTCATACCGGAATGGCTTCAGTCAGAACACGAGATCGGAATGAACCGGGCAACGCCTTGGGCGTCAACACATCGACCGAGACGCCAAGAATATTCTGAAGTTCCACCTGGATAGCAGCTATATCCATGAGTGTCGTCTCCGGCGTTGGATCAATCAGAATATCCAAGTCACTGCCGTCCGAGTCCTGTCCACGCAAAACAGAACCGAAGACACGCGCATTGGTGGCGCGATGCGACTCGACAACATACCGAATTGCAGCCCGGTTCAAGGCCAGGGCATCAGATGGTTTCATTTGTTCTCCAACATTATCGTTCGGTCTTTTGCCTCGCAGAATCAGAAAATCGATTCCGCCGGGTTAACCTCTACCAAAACTATTGTGGAGGCTTCGATTCTATCTCTATTGAGCCGGATGCGTTGATGCAGTCTTGGCAGGTGGATTTCTCCCTTCGGACAACTTTTCCCAGAAGGCCTTTCCCTCTAAGGGCGCAACCGGAAACTTGGGTCGTTTCAAAACCGCTTCAATCAGATCAGCGCCGATGGCGTAATAACCGCCGCCGTGCCCTCGGGTGATGTAGGTCGCAAATCCTACCAACCGGCCTTTACCGTCGAACAACCCCCCTCCACTCCCGCCGAGCGTAAAAAAGGCTGAGGTTTCGATCACGGGAATGCCCTGCTTGTGCCCTGTGGCAATGACCTTGCCATCGGTATAGGACATGCTGAGCGCACGCGGAAATCCATAGTAATAAAGGGGGTCGCCCCTGTTAAGCGATTTGAGATGCGCAAGACGCGCAGGCATAAAGTCGAGCTCGGGGACTTCCAGGAGACAGAGGTCGCTATTTTCATCCGCTCGGATGGCATTCACCTTGTAGCTTCGATAACCACGGAAAATACCTATCGCACCGCCTGGCCGAACCACATGACAATTGGTCGCAACGACTCCCTTGGCGACGGCCACACCGGATCCGAAATAACTCCGCTTGTCAGATGTCACTCCTCGAATCTGAACAACGCTATTTGAGACCCTGTGATCAGGGACTGAACCCGCCATTCCTGACTGGGCCCACGCTAGGGAAACCCAGAGAATTCCTAGCAAAATTCGATGTTCCATGACCTAACCTCAACGCCGTACCTCTTCCCCTTTTTGAGACGAGGCGCTGGGCAGAAGTTCCGGTGACCACAAATCAAGCCCAGGAATTCCGGCCGCCTGAATCACCTGGGCATTCTGGCCTTCTTCATAGCGAGGGAGCCCTCCCATCTCGTGATTCAACCGGAATGCAAGCGCTGCCGATAGGACCCGAATCGGATAGTCCCGAGGCAAATCCTTGAGATAGGGCTGGATGGTAAAGAAATCACGCGCGCCATACTGCGCCATGATTGAGGTGAGACCACCGTTACGAGGACCGATATTGTAGGCCAATAGCCCAAGAAAAAGATCACCCTTCATTTCAGCCAGATAATGGGCAAAGGTCGCGGCAGCCAGATAGATATTCTCCCGCGCCACCCGTGGGTCGGGCGTTTCAACCCCAAGGCGTTTGGAAACATCCCGCGTCACGCTCTTCGGAACAGCTGTAATCTGGAAAAGTCCCTTGCCACCATCTTTGCTGTCTCGAGGGAGGAAGGAGGACTCGGTGACACCGATACCGACTAGCACTTCAGGGTTGAGATGATAGACTTCAGCCGCTTTCTGAATGTCCGTTTCGTAAGGCCCGACACGAGAGAGAATCAAGACCATCTCATCGAGATTCGATCGGCGATAGGCTGCATAGACCTGATGCGCAATGCTGTCCTGCCCAGCCTGTGCGACACCGCCTACCAGACTTCGAAGGCGCGCCACATCGCTCTTGAACCTTGGAAATCCCGCATAGGCGATGCTAAGAACGAGTAAAGCGAGCGCCAGAATGGCAGCGCCGCTACTCGCAAACCGTCTGATTCTTTGACGAAAGACGAACCAGCCTGCCAGAAACAGCGAACCCAGAACGACCAAAAGGACTACGCTCCCTGCGAAAGGAATGAGGCTCTGCGCGAGATCACTGCCTCCAAACCAGTTCGCGGCGCGTCCCAGCATGGAAATGGTCCAGATCAGGGCACTCAGCGTTAGCGAGACCAACTCGATCAGGAGATAGACAACAAATTTCTGCGATGCCTGTTGCCCCCGTTTTTGAGGCGGTTTCCCCTTTCTGATCGGTGCCCTTCGCACCGTGGGTTTAGTTGCCCGTTGTGAGGTGGTTTTTGATTTCTGAAGCGCCATGGACAACCAAGAAGGACGGAGACCGATAAGGCCTGCCAAGGACTGTTATTCTAATCGCTGTCGATTCGAGATCCCGCTTCATGGTTGCCTTCATCCGCAAATGCCTGTTAACTCTTCTTGTTCTGCAGTCCTTTGTGGTCCTCGCGGAACCCCGAATGGAGGGTCCTTATGTGGACGAACGCAGTCTCAGCGCATTGACCCATCTCGATTTTGATACGCTGATTTCTCGTGGGGATCGTCTGGAGTTTTTCAGAAAGGCCGACTTTGAAGGTCCATGCCTTCCTTGCCTGACCCCGCAGCATGTCGACTGTCAGGCGATTTGCTATGAACAGGCGACCAATCTCACGCTGATTTGTAGCGCCAACGTTCAGGGCCTGAGCATCGGCCCGTTTGACGGCAAGGAAAGAACGCGAATTCTTGAGGATCTTTTAAAGACTGACCGCGTCCTGGTGGCCACTTCACGCGGCGAAGAGGCTCTGGATGCCTTGAGAATCAGTAGCCAAAGAGGCAGCGACTTAAGTCAACCCAACTATGGTCTTGATCTCGTGGGGTTCAGGGACTTCCGGGAAATATTGATCCGCGCCACTACCCACGAGATGACGGAATTTCAGATTCGGGTCGGCCCTTACGTTCTCAGCACCCAACTGCACGTCGGAAATCGGAATAAATTCGATGAATTCCTGAGGCAGTGCCCTTCATCAGATCTCACCCACCCTTGAGAAGGCTCAGGACTCAAGCCTCTGTTGCAGCCCCTGATCGTCTTTTGATCACCCAGCGGACCGCATAGGTCAAAAGGAGAAAGGCAAACGTAGCAGCTGCAAGGTAAGCCGCCGTGCGCCCAAGATCGGCCTGAATGATACCGGCCCCTACCAGACTGGCTGTCAGGCCAAGCGGAAGGAAACCAATGAAGCTTCCAATCCAGAAGTCGCGATGGCTGACCGGACTCCAGGCCAGAAGAATATCGTTATAAAGCCCGGCGAGCGGCAGTTGGCGCACAACCAGCACCGAGAACCAGCCTCGCCCAACCGGTGCACTCAGTGCCTTGAGCTTGGGATAACGATGGAGCAAGGTTTCAGGGCGAGTATGGCGCGCGATCAGAAAGAGCACATAGGCGCCGGCAAGGCTACCGATATGACTCCAGGCAAAACCATATTCAAAGCCGAACAGCCAGCCACCTGCCGTGCAAAAGATCAGCCTTGGAAGTCCGAGCGCGGTTCCAAGCCCCGTTACCAGCATAAAGATCGCAGGGGCCCACCCGCCAAGGTCATTCACGGTTTCACGGAGCAAAGCGCCATAAGCCATCCATTCCTTCCACGGCAACGTCAAAACAAGGGGGCTGGCAACGAGCAAAATGCCCACGATGGCGGCGGAGGTCTTCTTGATCAACGAATTCTTGCTCGTTCGGAGTAAAGGAAAATCTGCGTGAATCGCGATTATGACTAGCTAACCCGCGAGGTTAGCAAATTCCTGTCCATTTCGCTTAAACCATCGAGTGACATAACTGTTTCCTTAAAGTCGATGCCGCGAAAACCAATAAACACGGGGTGTTGTGAAATTTTTTAGGGCGTTGCCTCAATAGCCCCTCCCCTTGCGCGGGAAGATGGACTATCTTGACGGCATGAGCGGTGAAAAATCCATAAAAGAGGCGGTTTGTGGTCAGGAAGATCCAGTTGTGAGTCCACCGCCCTCCCCGGTAACCCAGAATCCAGAGGTTGCGGGGTCTCATGCCCCTAAGCCAGATCCAACGCGTTTTGGGGATTGGGAGCGCTCTGGTCGTTGTATTGATTTCTAAGACGTCTTCTCATGCCCATAGACAACCCAGTCCATCACTTAACCCGAACCGCGCTATCGCCTCATCTTCAGATTTACAGGTTGCCCCTGACGGCATGGCTCTCGATTGCCCATCGCATCAGCGGCGCCATTTTGGCGTTGGTCTTCGTGTGACTCAACGAACTCATCACGGCAGCGGCCATTCGACCTGATCTCTTTGAAGCAGCGACACACTGGCTGGAAGCCCCCTTGGGACGTTCTATTATTTTTTTGACGATCCTACTTTTCAACTACCATTTGGTCCACGGCGTTCGTCATCTGGTCTGGGACATGGGGCATGGCTTCAAGAAATCATCCCTTACGGGTCTGTGCCTTCTTGAAATCGGGGCCACTCTTCTTTTGACCTGTTTCGCGATCTTGGCTCCCGAACTCCTCGCGGCAGGAGGAAGTCGTTGAGCGCTCAAAGAGAAAGTGGTCGAGGCGACTGGCTTTGGGAACGTGGGACAGCAATTCTCCTTGTCGGTCTGGTCCTCTGGCTGGAAATCCATCTCGCCGCCCTTCCGGGTCTGAGCCTGGCTTCACTGAGCCTCTGGCTTGAAAATTCGCTGAATCTCGGTGCGGCCATCGCTTTCATCGTCATCGGCGCCTTGCATGCAGGGCTTGGCCTTCGATCAATTGTGATCGACTACGTTTCAACACGCGCTTCAAGGTTCCTGATGCTGCTTCTCATCCGTTTGCTGCTGGTCGTTTCGGCCATTGTCGGCCTTGGATCCCTTTGCGTGCTTCGGATAGGAATCACCTCATGAATAAGGCCTATTCCCTGATCGAACACGAACAGGATGTGATTGTTGTCGGTGCGGGAGGAGCGGGACTTCGAGCCTCGCTGGCTCTCGCGGAGCAGGGCTTCACGACCGCCTGCATCACCAAGGTTTTCCCGACCCGAAGCCATACCGTGGCCGCTCAGGGCGGTATCAGCGCAGCACTCGGCAACATGGGCGAGGACGACTGGCGCTGGCATATGTACGACACCATCAAGGGTTCGGACTGGCTTGGCGATCAGGATGCCATCGAACTCCTTTGCCGAGAGGCCATCCCTGCCGTCCTTGAGCTTGAGCGTTATGGTGTCCCCTTCTCCCGCACAGAAGATGGCAGGATTTACCAGCGCTCTTTCGGAGGAATGACCACTCACTTTGGTGAAGGACAGGCGAAGCGAACTTGCGCTGCGGCCGATCAGACGGGGCACGCTATCCTCCATACGCTTTATCAGCAATCGCTCAAGCGTAAGGTTCAGTTTTTTGTCGAATACATCACCCTTGATCTCATCATGGTCGATGGTGCCTGCCGAGGTGTTCTGGCCTGGTCACTTGCAGATGGAACTCTTCATCTTTTCAAGGCGCAGCAGGTCATTCTGGCTACAGGGGGCTATGGCCGATGCTATTTTTCATCGACCTCCGCACATACCTGCACGGGTGATGGCAACGGGATGATCCTTAGAGCGGGTCTTCCCCTTCAGGATATGGAGTTTGTTCAATTCCATCCCACGGGAATCTATGGGGCCGGTTGTCTCATCACCGAAGGAGCCAGAGGCGAAGGTGGCTATCTGACCAACTCTGAGGGCGAGCGATTCATGGATCGCTACGCGCCACATGCCCGCGATCTCGCCTCCCGGGACGTCGTCAGCCGCGCCATCACGATCGAGGTTCGGGAAGGCCGGGGTCTGGGTCCCGAGAAAAATTACGTCCACCTTCATCTTGAGCACCTTCCCCGGGACGTCATTGAAGAACGGTTGCCAGGAATCGCAGAAACCGCACGCGTCTTCGGTGGCATTGATGTCACCAAGGACCCGATCCCCGTCCTTCCGACCGTTCACTACAACATGGGCGGTATCCCGACTAATATGAAGACCGAGGTCGTGACACTTCGGGATGGCAACCCCGAGGCCGTCGTACCCGGACTCATGGCCATCGGTGAAGCAGCCTGCGTCTCAGTCCATGGGGCGAATCGATTAGGTTCAAACTCCCTGCTTGATCTGGTTGTCTTCGGTCGTCAGGCGGGCCTTCGCTGTGCGGAGATCCTCACACCGGGTACGACCGTCGGGGCCCTGCCCGCCACAAGCATCGATCCTCTCGTTGCCCGCTTTGACCGCTTGCGTTTCGCATCAGGAAGCCGTCCGACGGCTGAGATTCGTCTTGCCATGCAGCGGGTCATGCAGTCTCATGCGAACGTCTTTCGGAGAGGCGACATACTTGAAGAAGGAGAAACCTTGCTACAAGAGGTTGCCCGTCAAATGGACGAGGTCGGCATCCAGGATCATGGCTTGATCTGGAATACGGACCTTGTTGAAACCCTCGAACTCGATAATTTGATGGGGCAGGCCCAGGCCACCATGTCGGCAGCGCGGAGGAGAACCGAGAGCCGCGGGGCCCACGCCAGAGAAGATTACCCGCTCCGGGACGATGAGAACTGGCTCAACCATTCACTCACCTGGGTGAATCAGGACGGCAATATCCGGGAAGCCTTGAGACCCGTTCATCTCAAGCCGCTGTCTCCAGATGTCGCACCGGTTCCACCTGCTCCGCGCATTTATTGAGACAGGGACGAGAGTATGGTCGAATTCACGCTTCCCAAAGACTCACGCGTCGCCCCTGGCAAACAGCATAAGGCGCCCGAAGGCACCCGGAATATTCTGGTCGTCGAAGTCTATCGCTTTGATCCTGAAACACAGGATTCGCCTCGCCTGGACCGTTTTGAACTGGACCGCGATGCCTTGGGTCCCATGGTCCTTGATGCGCTCCTCAGCATCAAGAACTCTGTGGACAGCTCCCTGTCGTTCCGAAGATCGTGCCGGGAAGGGGTTTGCGGGTCGTGTGCCATGAACGTCAACGGTCGCAACACCCTCGCGTGCACCCATCATCTTGATGATCTCAAGGGGCCTATCAGGATCTATCCCCTTCCTCACCTTCCCGTCATCAAGGACTTGGTCCCAAACCTGGACCAGATTTATCGTCAGTATGCAGCGATCGAACCCTGGCTCAAAACCGTTTCAGCGCCTCCTGAACAGGGTGAACGCCTGCAGACAGACAAGGAACGGCATCTATTGGAAGGACTCGTGGAGTGTGTACTCTGCGCCTGTTGCTCCACAAGCTGCCCGAGTTACTGGTGGAACGGCGATCAGTACCTTGGACCTGCCGTCCTGCTTCAAGCAGCCCGCTGGATCAATGACAGCCGCGATGAAGCGACCGAAGAGCGCCTCAGGGCACTCGATGATGCCTTCAAGCTCTACCGGTGCCACACGATCATGAACTGCACGGATACCTGCCCGAAAGGACTCAATCCGGCCAAGGCGATTGCCGACATCAAGAAGGCCGTGGCCCGGCTACCCGCAAAAGAAAAGTGAAGAGTGCACTCAGGTGGCGCTGTCGCCGTGGGATGAGAGAACTGGATGCGATCCTTCTTCCATTCCTGGAACAGCACTACGACCAGCTTTCAGAAGACCTACAACAACGTTTTGCCGATTGGCTGGAACTCCCGGATCCAACTCTCTGGAGCCTTTTGACTTCACAGTCGCCCATGGTTCCGAATGACCGTGAACTCATTTCCCTGATTTTCGGGAAGGAAGGGACTAGGACAGTCTGAAATCCCGCAACGCCCCATCCTTAGGTTTAAAAAACATCCTTACGCCTTCTCAACTCACGAAATACTTCTAGATTCGGCATATCCTCCCCCACCCCTAATGAGGCCCGAATTTCAGGGCTCTCAGGGCGCAGAAACGGATTGGTGGCACGCTCATCAGCAAGGAAAAACGGCACAGTGAAACCTGTTTCCAAGAGGCGGCGTTCCACTTCCTTTCGGCGCAACGCCAGAGCAGGATTCAGAGGTTCGACGGCCTGGGCAAAACGTGCATTGGCGGCCGTATATTCATGTGCGCAGTAGACGATGGTTTCCGGGGGCAACTGACGCAGGCGATCAAGACTCGCCCATAGATCTTCTGCCGTTCCACCAAGAAGGCGACCGCAGCCCATACTAAAGAGTGTGTCCCCAGCAAAGAGCACGCCCTCATCGAGGAAGTGATAGGCCACATGATGCGGGGTATGACCGGGTACCCTAAGCACTTCGATCCTTGTTCCCGAGAGATCAAGCATTTCCAGCCCCCAGACATCGACATCCAGTCCTGGAATCGATTCACTCTCAGCCCCTGCCCCAAATACTTTCGCGCCGTAGAGCGATTTGAGCGCCAGATTGCCTCCCACGTGATCGCCATGCCAATGGGTATTGAGAATATGCGTGAGAACCCATCCCCTTTTCATGAGTTCGTGTGCAATCGGTTCTGCTTCGGCGGGGTCGATCACCACGGTCCATGCGGCCTTAGCGTTATGAACAATGACACTGTAATTGTCTTTCAGGAGGGGAATCTGAATAAATTCAAGCATGCTTTGATGGTAGAGTGGAATGTGTCGGACTGCCTGACACGATGATCAACTGAGGACTTTCACCGATGATTTTTTGGCGCATCAAACCGCTCGAAGCGATTCTCGAAACAGCAGAAAAGAAAAGCTTGCACCGATCTTTAGGTGCATTGCAACTGACGCTTCTCGGCATCGGCGCCGTCATTGGCACGGGTATCTTCGTCCTAACGGCAGAGGCTGCGCAGAAAGCCGGTCCCGGCATGATGATCTCATTTGTTCTCGCCGGCTTTGTGTGCGGTGTTGCCGCACTCTGCTATGCAGAACTGACCGCGATGGTACCCGTATCGGGATCGGCCTACACCTATTCCTATGCGGTGCTCGGCGAATTGATTGCCTGGATGGTCGGCTGGGCCCTCGTCCTCGAGTATGCGGTAGCTTCAAGCGCGGTGGCCGTAGGCTGGTCCGGCTACTTCATCGGCCTGCTGGATCACTCCCTCGGCATCCATATACCCGCAGCCCTTGCGAATGGTCCTTTCGCCGGAGGGATCATCAATCTTCCGGCCGTCCTGATCAGCCTTGCCGTGACAGGGCTGCTCGTCATCGGTACGCGGGAGAGCGCCTCTGTAAACGCCATCCTCGTCGCCGTCAAAATCATTGCCCTGACCGCATTCGTCGTCATTGCCCTGCCCGCCATGACGAAAGAAAACTTCACCCCGTTCCTACCTGCAGGCCCCGGGGGAACGATAACGGCGGCCGCATCCATCTTCTTCGCCTATGTCGGATTCGACGCGGTATCTACGGCAGCGGAAGAGACACGGAATCCGCAGAGGAACGTCCCCATCGGACTCATCGGGTCACTCGGAATCTGCACCATTTTCTATCTGCTGGTTTCTGCGGGAGCCATTGGAAGCATCGGTGCCCAACCTATTCTGGATGCCGCCGGACACCCGCTGGATCCCGGATCCTCAGAACTGGCTCAAGCCTGCAAGGGATTTTTGACCGAAGACCACCAACCCTTGGTCTGCTCCAAGGAAGCCCTTGCTCTGGTTCTTCGTGAAATTGGCTGGCCGACCCTTGGCAATTTGCTCGGTCTGGCGGCGTTTCTAGCGCTGCCTTCCGTTATCCTGATGCTGCTTTTTGCCCAGACCCGCATCTTTTTCGTCATGTCGCGGGACGGCCTGTTGCCGGGGGTACTCAGCCAGATTCATCCACGCTTCAAAACCCCCCATATCGTCACCATGATTACGGGCGTCGTCGTCACCATCTCGGCTGCCTTTTTTCCCGTGGGGCGGTTGGCCGATGTATCGAATTCAGGAACGCTCTTTGCGTTCTTCATCGTCGCCATTGCCGTCATGTTGCTTCGGGTCACCGAAGCGGATCGTCATCGCCCCTTCAAGACCCCAATAGTATGGGTGGTTGCGCCACTCGCCATGTTAGGCTGCGTGATCCTGTTCCTCTATCTCCCGCGGGAGGCACAGCTCGTTTTCCCGATCTGGGGAACCCTGGGTCTCGTGTTCTACTTCCTCTATGGCTATCGGAAAAGCCATATGGCGCCTGAACATTGCAAAGCCGGCCTCGACGCAGAGGAGCGGCCCCTCCTCTCCACCGAAGAGGACGATTGACGCCTACTGGTGATACTGGGGACTAAAGCGGTGGACCGCTTCAATCATCGCGCCGACGTGATCGGGATTGACGTCGGGCCAGACCCCATGCCCCAGATTAAAGACATGGCCGGATCCTTTGCCAAAGGATGCAAGGATTCGAGCCACTTCGTCTTCGAGAACAGGAATAGGCGCATATAGCGCCTGGGGATCAAGGTTTCCCTGAAGGGCAACACGATCACCCACCCGTGCACGGGCCGCTCCGATATCCAGCGTCCAGTCGAGGCCCAGCGCGTCATAGCCACTGTCAGCCATCGTCTCGAGCCACTGACCGCCACCCTTGGTAAAAAGGATCGCAGGAATCTTCCGACCATCCCGTTCCAGATTCAAGCCTTCTCGAATCCGAGCCGCATAGGCCAGAGAGAAGTCCTGATACTGATGCGGCGCCAAGATTCCGCCCCAGGTATCGAACACCATCACGGCATCCGCACCGGCATCAATCTGGGCATTCAGGTAACTCGTCACAGAGCGGGCCAGAACATCTAGCAATGCGTGCAAGACCTTGGGCTGTTCGAACAGCATCGCCTTGATTTTCCGGAACTCCCGGGTTCCACGCCCCTCCACCATATAGGTGGCAAGCGTCCAGGGACTGCCCGAAAAGCCAATCAGAGGCACACGCCCCTGAAGTTCCCGCTTGATCACCCGTACCGCATCAACGACGTAGCGAAGATCTGTTTCCGGGTCAGGCACCCCAAGCCTTTCGACATCAGCCGCTGAAGTCACCGGGCGCTGAAACTGTGGCCCTTCGCCTTCCTTGAATTCAAGCCCCAAACCCATGGCATCAGGAATGGTCAGGATGTCAGAAAAAAGGATGGCTGCGTCCAGGCGATAACGATCCAGCGGCTGAAGGGTCACTTCACAGG
>CAYFOC010000045.1:0-11061 GCA_964344615.1 uncultured Methylococcus sp. | reverse complement strand
ACTCCCGACCACCTAGTTCGTAGCCAGGTACTCTATCCAACTGAGCTACGGGCGCATAGATGAACCACGAATTATGGAGATCGTCTTTCCTTTTGTCAACCACTAGAGTCTCACAACATTACACTACCCTGTCGACCTACCCCTATAATCCTGATCTTCTTTACTCTGCTTCCTTCCAGACATGGCTTCCAGAACAACCCACAGACTCATTCAGGACAGCGACGTACTGCATGCTGTTTGCGACGATCTCTCAAGCCACGCCATTCTCGCCATAGATACCGAGTTCGTTAGAGAATCCACTTACTATCCACAGTTCTGCCTGCTGCAGATCGCCTCACCCTCAGAAACATACTGCATCGACCCTCTGAGCATGTTGGCCTACGACTTATTCAGGTCACTCCTTTCGAATGACGGAATCACCTTTCTACTCCATTCCGCGCGGCAGGATCTTGAGCTTTTATGGCAACAGTTAGGGGTTCTTCCAAGCAAAATTCTTGATTCGCAGATCGCAGCCGGCCTTGCTGGATTTCACGAACAGATCGGCTATGCGCCCCTCATTGATACCCTCCTGGGCATCACTCTCAGCAAGGAACAGACACGCACTGATTGGTCACGCCGTCCGCTGACGGCAGACCAACTCCACTATGCTGCCGATGATGTTACGTATCTCATCCAAGCTTACGCCCCCCTACAAGAGAGGCTTTCGCGACTGGAACGGATGGATTGGTGGCAAGAAGATTCCAGCAGCCTACTCACGCCCTCCCTCTACGAAACTAGCAATGAGGACGCCTGGAAGAAGGTGAAGGGCCTTCTGGATCTGGAGCCTCGCGCATTAGCCCGTGGGATACAGATTGCCCACTGGCGCGAAGAGGCTGCGAAGTCCCTTGATCGCCCCCGCACTTGGATTCTTCGCGATGAAACTCTTGTTCTTTGGGCTGAGCATATGAATATCCCGGCCTCCGGATACCGAATGCGCGAAGTCTCGCAGCGCGACCAGGCACTGCAATTCCAACGTCTGCATGAAACAGTCGCCAGCCCGCCACCCCTCGAACTCTCCGAACGCATTAGCTTGCTCGCAAGAAGCAAAATGGATCCTAACCGCAAGGCCATGCTGAAATCGCTGACCAGAGTGGTGCATGACATTGCCGCCACTTTAGAACTTACTCCATCCGTTCTGGCGAGTAGAAAGGATCTTGAATCCTTTATTGATCATCCCGAGCGATCTAGTCTTGCCCAAGGATGGCGAAAGGACATCCTCAACCAAGCCCTCATCGAAACACTTCGCAAAACCTGAGCTTACTATTTTTGATCTGCAGGCATGAATTGTCCGAATGCTCGGCTTCCATTCCCCGTTGGAATGGTGCGCGCCACGGTAAGAGTTGCCACGTCGATAATGGACACTGAGTTGTCAAACCAGTTCGCTACCAGCACCTTACTTCCCGAAGGATCAGCCGCAATCCCCTCTGGGTATTCCCCCACTGGGATCGTCTTCACAACGGCATAAGTCCGTGGGTCAATGACAGATACCGTGCTGTCATACTGATTTGTCACAAACAACATTTTTGGCTGCCCCGCCAGCGCCAAAGCATAGGGTCTTTCACCCACTCGCACCGAAGCCGTCAACGTAAAACGATCCAGATCGATGACCGATACGTCATTGCTTTCTACGTTTGCTACAAAAAGGCTTCGCCCATCAGGATCCAAAAGCAACCCAAAGGGATGTCTCCCCACTTTCACGGATTTCGTGACGGTCAGCGACTTTCCATCAATCAAGGAGACCTGATCATCTTCTCGCTCCGCAACAAAGATCTGACCGCCCTCTTTTGATACGACAACACCCGCCGGATAATGCCCTACGGGTATTCGCTTGTAGATCTCTCCCGCTTCAAGATTGATCGCTGAGATGAAATGTCCGTAGAAATCTGCAACATACCCCCACTGACCATTACGACTTATCGCGACACCCAGCGGACCATCCCCCACCTGCATCACACGCTCTACCTGCCCTGTACCCCCATCGATCACCGTTAACTGCCGCGCAGTAGGGCTCGTAATCAAGACACGCTCCCCTCTTCCGCTGACCGCGACACCTGCGGGGTCCTTCCCTACCGGCAAGGTGCTTAATACCCGCGCCTGATCAACATCAATGATCGAGACGCTGTCTCCTTTCTGATTAGTCACATACGCGAGCGTTGCCGCGTGCAGCGACGTCGCAGATACAAGAACGGCGGCCAAGGCCGCCGTTCTTATGATCACCTTATGATCCCTTTGCATCCTTGCTTACTTCTTTTCAGCAGCTGCCTTCAGGCTCTGCAGTGATTCCTTGATCACCTTCTCAACAGCCGCCTTTGCAGCTGCTTCATTCTGACCATCTGGCGGATTATTGTTCAGAAACCAGCGATAAAAAGCGGTGTCCCACTCTACCTTTGAACCTGAACCAGAAGCTTCAACACTAATCTTCGCTGAATAGTTATTCACCGGGAACACCGCAGGATCGGTGGGATCAACCACCTTGTATTGGATGAGCTTTTTTTCTGCATCCACATTCTTAAGCTCTTCCTTGAGAGAGCCCGGCGCACCCTTTAACTTAAGTTCACGCGTTGCACCCTTCTCGTTGCCGCCCTGCGCAGTCGTACTCTCAACGACGGACATCCACTTTTCAGGATGTGCGAAATCACCCACCAAAGCCCAAACAGCTTCCGGTGCAGCGCTGATCTCTATGGATTCGCTGTGTTTTTCGCGAGTCGGCCCATGAGCTAAAGTAAGGCCAGCCCAAGCGAAAAGAGCAAGAGCGACTAATGGCAGGCAACGTTTCATTTAAGTCTCCAAACTTTCGAACAAAAAACAATCTATCAGTATATTCGAATTCAGCCCTTAACTTGTACCCTGGGATTGAGCGGGTCAACCAACGCTCGGACATATCCTTCAATGTCGTTCAGCAATGCATTTTTTCGGGCGTCCAGGTCTTCTCTCATCCGCAACGCGGCGATACTTTCCTCAAATTCAGTTACGCTCAGACTACCGCCATGCGACTTCTGAAACCACTTTTCCCTACAAAAGACATTCCAAGCAGCCTGCTCCTCGCCTGATAATCGCTCAGGAAAGTTTCTGGCCTTATACCGAAAGCACAACTCACGATACCTTGCGCTATCAAATACTTCCGGCGTTTCAAGGAAGTCGCTGGAAGCTGGGTCACGAAACCGATCCAACCGATATCGATCCTCATCGGATGCAAAGCCTGAATATATCCCAAGGTCAGGATCCGGCTCGGAATCCAGCGGCATTCGATCGTGTAGCGCCAGATATTCCGTAGCCTTTCTGAAAGGTAGTTCCGTTAATCGACTCAGATTTTCCTGGTGGTGAGCTACATCCAAGTTGAGCCGCCGCTGATCTTCAGCCCGTAACGAAGACAGAGGAGCAACGGGCGGCGCACGGTTGATATGCAGCAATCCAAATGGACTCGGGGTACCCTCATCAGCTTTAAGCCCGCCAGCTATCCAAGGCTCAGGGGACTCTCTCAGATCGTAGACAATCAACGCATTGGGATTGGATGACAAACGTCCGAGGACAACCACGATCGCCAGATGATGGCTTTGAGCAGAAAATCGCGGCGCGGCCATGACAAACGGCGTCATGCTGCCTGGATTCACTAAAGACAGCACAGAACGCTTTGCCCGAAGACTCCACAAATACTCAAATAATCTGGGCTGCGATGCTTTAAAGAGACGAGCCAATGCGAGAGTGGCCTTGACGTCCGCCATCGCATCATGGGCGTTTTGATGTGGAATATTGTTTGCGATCGTCAGATGATCCAACCGTAAGGTCGGCTTACCGTCACTATCGTTGGGCCATACCAACCCTTCCGGTCTCAGTGCTCTGGCAAAACGCATTACGCCCAAAAGGTCCCATCTTGAGTTTCCATTTCGCCATTCTCTGGCGAAAGGATCGTAAAGATTTCGATAAAGCGTGTTGCGCGTCACCTCATCGTCAAATCGGATACTGTTGTAACCGACCCCGCATGTACCCGGAACTGAAAACTTTTCAAGAATCCGCCCGATGAAATCACTCTCAGGGATCCCCTCACGGAGCGCGTATGACGGCGAAATTCCCGTAATCAGGCATGATTCAGGACTCGGAATGTAATCACGGGGAGGCTGACAAAATATCGTCAGCTCATCACCTGTAGGATTGAGATTCAGATCGGTGCGAAGACAGGCAAACTGTGCCGGCCGGTCTCTTGCTGGATCCAGCCCGAATGTCTCGTAATCAAACCAAAGCAGGGACTCATCCGCCACAACTTCCCCCTTTTGAGAATGACAATCTCTCTGCGCGGATGATCTTAGGATTTCTGCGCCGCCACTGCCTCTGCCTCGATTTTCTTACGCTTGTCGCATTTCTGAGTGCAAATGCAATCCGCTCCGTCCGGCCCCCCACAACTTCCTTTGATCGCGCGCCGGCCAAAAATTACCCCTACCGCCATAAGCGCAACCACTACGGCGATAATCAGAAACGTCGTTATAAATAGTGTCATTGCAAACCTCTTACTCAGCTTTCGGATAATAAAAGGGGGGGCATCGCCCCCCCTTGATTTAACTTCAAAAGCCGATCAGCCTCCGAAGTCGTCCAACATGATGTTCTCTCTTTCAACACCGATGGAGAGCAACATGTTGATGACCGCCGCATTCATCATGGGGGGACCGCACATGTAGTATTCACAATCCTCTGGCGCGGGATGATCCTTGAGGTAATTATCGAGAAGCACATTATGGATGAATCCCGTATAACCCTGCCAGTTGTCTTCCGGCTTCGGTTCTGAAAGCGCAATATTCCATTTGAAGTTCGGATTTTCCTTCTGAAGGGTATCGAAATCCTTCACATAGAACATTTCGCGCAGGCTTCTTGCACCGTACCAGAAAGTGATCTTCCTCTTGCTCTTCAGTCTGCGCAACTGATCAAAGATGTGCGAGCGCATCGGAGCCATACCGGCACCACCGCCGATGAAGATCATTTCCTTGTCTGTTTCCCGGGCGAAGAACTCACCGTAGGGGCCTGAGATCACAACAGGATCACCCGGCTTCAGATTAAAGATCCAAGAGGACATGATGCCAGGAGGTGCGCCCTTCACATTCGGCGGTGGCGTTGCAATACGGACGTTGAGCATGATGATATCGCTCTCTTCCGGGTAGTTCGCCATGGAATACGCACGAATGGTCGGCTCGCTTACTACCGATTCGATCTCCCAAAGATTGTACTTATCCCACTCATCACGGAATTTTTGTTCAATCTTAAAATCGCTGAACTTAAGGCTATAGGCCGGACATTCGATCTGAATATACCCACCCGCACGGAAGTTCACACGATCCCCACGTGGGATTTCAAGCACCAACTCCTTGATGAACGTCGCAACATTGTTGTTGGAGCGAACCTTCGTGACCCACTTCTTCACCCCGAACACTTCGTCGTGAACGTGGATCTTCATGTCCTGCTTGACCGTAACCTGACAAGCCAGGCGGTCACCCTCCTTGGCCTCACGCTTGGTAATGTGTGACAGTTCCGTCGGCAGAATATCTCCACCACCTGAGCAGACATTGACCTTGCACTGCCCACAGGTTCCGCCGCCACCACAGGCTGAGGAAACGAAAAGCTCATTGTCCGCCAAGGCCGTCAAAAGCTTCGAGCCAATCGGAACATGAATCTTCTTCTCATCGTTGATCAGGACTTCAACATTCCCTTCCGCGACCAGCTTGGACTTAGCACCAAGGATCACAAAGACCAATGCGACAACAATAAAGGTGAAGAAAACTACACCCAGAATAATTTCTAGCATTGTTTAACCTCGAACCCTTAGAGTTGGATGCCTGAGAAGGCCATGAAACCAAGCGCCATGAGACCCGCCGTAATGAACGTAATGCCCAATCCACGGAGGCCCGGCGGAACATCACTGTACTTCAGCTTTTCACGCACGCCCGCCATTGCCGTAATGGCAAGAGCCCAGCCGAAACCACTTCCGATGCCGTAAACGACGCTTTCAGAAAAGTCGTAGTCGCGTTCGATCATGAACAGACTTCCCGCCAGAATCGCACAGTTGACCGTGATCAGCGGCAAGAAAATCCCCAATGCGTTGTAAAGCGCAGGGAAGAACTTATCGAGAACCATTTCGAGAATCTGAACAATTGCAGCGATCACGCCAATACAGGCCATCAACGCAATAAAGCTCAGATCGACACCATGTATACCCGCCCAAGTCAGAGCATCTTCCTTCAACAGGTAGGTATAGATCAGATTATTTGCCGGTACCGTAAGGGTCTGAACGATCACAACCGCGATCCCCAGTCCAACAGCCGTCTCGATCTTCTTCGATACAGCGATGAACGTACACATCCCCAAGAAGAACGACAATGCCATGTTCTCGATGAAGACCGACTTGATGAACAAGTTGATATAAGCTTCCATCTTAGTGAGCCTCTCCGTGAACAACCCCATGTGCCGGCTGAATGGCGAAGTCCGCCTTTTCTACCTGCTTTGGCTTCCATGTACGGACGGCCCAGATGATCAGTCCGATCAGGAAGAATGCGCTAGGGGGCAACAACAGCAGTCCATTGGGTACGTACCAACCGCCATCCTTTACCAGTGGCAGAATTTCGATACCCAGCAATTTGCCTGAACCGAGGAGCTCTCTGACGATGGCGACGGTGATCAGAATCAGGCTGTAGCCCAAACCGTTACCGATACCATCGAGAAAGCTTTCCCACGGCGGATTTTTCATTGCGTAGGCTTCAGCACGCCCCATCACGATACAGTTCGTAATGATCAGGCCCACAAACACCGACAACTGCTTGCTGACATCATAGGCAAATGCTTTCAAGAGCTGATCGACCACGATGACCAGCGATGCAATGATGATCATCTGAACGATGATTCGAATGCTGCTCGGAATGTGGTTTCTGACGAAGGCAATGCCCGCGCTCGAGAATGCCGTTACCGTGGTCAACGCGAGACTCATGATCAACGCGGTCGACAACTGGGAGGTGACTGCCAACGCAGAGCAGATTCCAAGCACCTGAAGGGTAATTGGATTGTTCTCAACCAGCGGCTCGACAAGGACCTTCTTGTTTTCTTCTGTAAGTTCCATAGCCTTAACCTCTACCGTTTCTAACCTTAGCAAGATAAATGGCGTAGCCTTCGCGGCCCATCCAGTAGCGAACGAGATTACTGACGCCGCGACTAGTCAGTGTCGCACCTGCCAGCGCATCTACCTGGAACTCCGCACCCGGCTTGGCGGGATCAACCCCACCCTTGACCAGACCCAGAGCCACTTCGCCGATATCAATGGTCTGGCCCTTCTCGGTCAGATTGCTTTCATGCAGTTCTTTGCCGCCAAAGTTGTAGATCTTTTTACCTTTCCAAAGCTCTTTCCACTTCGGATTGACTACTTCACCACCCAGACCCGGTGTTTCCGCCTGATCGTAGAGGTTCATGCCGACTACTGTTTCGCCATCGGCTTCCACAGCAATAAATCCGTACATGGTTGACCACAATCCGTAACCGTTTACCGGCAAGATCAAAGTTTTGATATTTGACCCCTCACGGACCACGTAGACCTTTGCGTACTTGGGCTTCCGCTTGATGCTCGCAATGTCTTCCGATGCCGGAATAGCAATACTTTGGGCGGGATCCTTTGCAGCCTTCCACTGATCGTACGTCTTGGCATCCACGCCATCGACATAATCGCCAGTTGCAAGATCAACAATCCGCGGCTCAATGCTCTTGAATGCCGCATCAACGTCCTGTCCCTTCTGGTAAAGACCAGCGACCTCAAGAATATTGACCTTCTCGTCCTTGGCCTTGTTCCACTCCTGAAGTGGCTTCAGGATTACCGCAGAGCCGGAAACAACAATCGCACCAACCAAGCAAAGCGCCAGGGCCACGACCACAGTCTTCTTGAAACTATCGTTCGGCAGATCCAAGTAGGGCTTTGCGTAGACTTGAGCAGCCTGCACGTATCCCGCCAGTTTTTCTTTAAGGCCCGGCTCTTGAGCCGGAACCTTCTTCGCGGTCTCAGCCATAACGCTTCACCCTCTTAGCAATATTGAGCTTGATTACTACGTAGTCGATCAGAGGAGCAAAAATGTTAGCGAAGAGGATCGCCAGCATGATGCCCTCCGGGAAAGCCGGATTTACTACACGGATCAACATTGTCATAAAGCCGATCAGTGCACCAAAGAACCAGCGACCGGTATTAGTCTGAGCAGCGCTCACCGGATCGGTGGCCATGTAAACCGTACCAAACGCAAATCCGCCCAGCGTCAAATGCCAGTACCACGGCATGGAGAACATGATGTCCGTACTGCTTCCGATGGCATTGAAGACCGTCGCTGTTGCAATCATGCCGATCAATGTACCGGCAATGACTCTCCAGTTGGCTATCCGGGTATAAATCAGGAAGGCTGCGCCAATAATGCAGGCAACCGTAGAGGTTTCACCCATCGAACCTGCCTCAAAGCCAAGGAAGGTCTGCCACCAGTTGATACCCGCGTCATGAATCGCCGTTACGCCGCCGATCGCAGCATGACCCAGAGCTGTCGCTCCTGCAAAGCCATCGACCGCCGTCCAGACCGCATCACCCGACATGGATGCCGGATAAGCAAAGTACAAGAACGCACGACCCGTCAGTGCTGGATTCAAGAAGTTCTTCCCCGTTCCACCGAAGACTTCCTTGCCGATTACGACGCCGAATGAAATGCCCAGCGCAACCTGCCAGAGCGGGATGGTTGGCGGCAATGTAAGAGCAAACAGAATCGAGGAGACAAAGAACCCTTCGTTCACGTCATGCTTACGGACGACTGCGAACAAAACTTCCCAGATGCCGCCAGCAACCAGAGTGACGATATAGACCGGCAGGAAGTACATCGCTCCGTGAACAATGTCTGAAAGGGGGTTCCAAGGATTATGGCCCAGAATGTTAACAATCCAGCCCCTCCAGCCAGGCACACTCTCGACACCTAGCGCCTGCATTGCAAGATTCGCCTGATAACCGGTATTCAAGAATGCCATGAACATGCAGGGAAGCGCAGCAATCCAGACATAAGTCATGACGCGCTTCAAATCGATTGCATCGCGAACGTGTGCAGATCCTGTGGTCACGTCCGGCGGCGAATACAGGAATGTATCCACCATTTCGTAGACAGGGTAGAGCTTCTCAAACTGACCGCCCTTCGCAAACAGGGGGTGCAGTTTGTCTAAGAATTGACGGGTGCTAGACATTAGCCCTCCTTCTCGATTTGGGTCAAATTCTTTCTAAGGACAGGGCCAAAGTCGTGCTTGCCCGGATCCACGAATGTGCAAAGCGCCAGATCCTCTTCATCCAGCTCCAATGCTCCCAGCGCCTGAGCCGTGTCAGTGTCACCAACAATCAGATACTTGAGCAATTGGGTAGGCAGAATATCGAGCGGCATCACCTCTTCGAAGACACCGACAGGAACCACTGCACGAGGGCTTCCGTACTTGGTCGTCGAGAAGGCGTACTTGCGTCCGCGCTGCCCGGGAAGACTGGTCAGAAGAACGTTCAGGAACGAATACTTTTTACCCGTCGGCACCACCCAACCCATGAACTCTCGGTCGCGATCCTCGGCGATGACAGAAACCTGATTATGGAAGCGCCCCAGGTATTCAGCACCATCAGCAGCAGTGCGCCCATGGATGACCGAACCCGAAATCACCCGAACTTCTGGTGTCTGCTTGAGCTGGCCATTTACCAAGTCGCAAAGATTCGCGCCAACGCGGGTTTTGACAAGACGTGGACTGGTAACCACCGGCCCAGCCAGTGAAACCACACGCTCGACGTTGAGCTTTCCTGTCGTGAAAAGACTGCCGATGGCGATAACAGATTGGTAATCGACATGCCAAACCGTCTTGGTCGGGCCCACCGGATCCAGGAAATGGATATGCGTTCCAACAAGGCCTGCGGGGTGCGGACCGGAGAACTCGGCCACTTCAAGCTGGTCAAGATTTGGAACATCAATGGCTGCCCCAGCACCCTTACACAGGAAGATACGACCTTCCGTGAGACGGGAGAGTACGGTCAAACCATTTTTGAAATCACTCGAGCGATCTGCAATGACCACTTCCGGACGCGCCGCCAACGGGTTGGTATCCACCGCCGTCACGAAGATGGAATGTGGCTTTGTCCCCGGCGCAGGAATCCGGCTAAATGGCCGCGTCCGAATGGTCGTCCACAACCCTGAAGCCAACAGGTTCTCCTGAACCTCTTCGCACGTCAGATCTTTCAACTTGGAGGGAGCCCAAGAACTGAATGAGACAGCCTCACTGCCCTTCAATTCAATGACTACGGAAACCAACGCACGACGTTCACCGCGATTGATCGCCTTGACCACACCCGCACCGGGAGAGGTGAAGACGACTTCCGGGTGCGTCTTGTCAGCGAAAAGAACGTCACCCAACTTCACCGTATCGCCTTCGGCTACCCGAAGCGCCGGCTTTAGGCCCACATAATCAGGACCAACAAGAGCAACCGAACCGATCGCTCCCGCATTGTTGTAGACAACCTGCTCAGGTTCTCCCGTTATCGGAAGATCCAGACCTTTATTTATCGTGATTTGCATAAGTGAGCCTGATAGAACGCACAAACTTTTGACCGCCCCCGGCGTGAGGCTCACATGGAGATGCCTACCTCACGATCAATGCGGGACTTGACCTGCCGTCACCCTGTCGCAGAAACCCTGTGTCCGCCAGACCCCAAAGGCCATGCGGAACACCGGTCAATATCTGGCAAAAACACGTCGATTAAACCACAAAAGAGCCCCATTCTCAACGCTTCCAGCCTAGCTGAATCAGGGCATTAGACTCTGCCCACTCCTTCAAGGCCCGACAAAAAACGCTAGCCAAGCTCACCGAACCCACCTAGACTCGCCATCGGAGTTGGTCAGGCAATCGCTGTTTTGCTATTTCGCAGAATGGAGGAAAGTCCGGGCTCCAAAGGACAGGACGCCAGGTAACGCCTGGGGGGCGCGAGCCTACGGAAAGTGCCACAGAAAATATACC
>CAYFOC010000044.1:0-11130 GCA_964344615.1 uncultured Methylococcus sp. | reverse complement strand
CGCTTCGCCAGATCTTCGTTGTCCTTCTTTTCACCCTTGTTGAAGCGGACGTTTTCACAGAGGACAACGTCTCCGATAGCGCTTTCAACGCCATCAAGCCACTCCTTGGCCAGCTTGACCGGCTTTCCAAGAAGGGATTCAAGGCGATCAGCAACCGGCTTCATTGAAAATTCTTCGGCATATTCGCCTTCGGTCGGACGCCCTAGATGGGACATGACCATGATGCGGCTTGCCCCTGCTTCCAGACAATGCTTGATGGTAGGGATGCTGGCACGAATACGCGTGTCGCTAGTGACCTTGCCTTCCTTGACAGGTACATTGAGGTCCGCGCGGATCAGAACGCGCTTGCCGGCCAGATCAAGTTCAGAAAGTCTCTTAAAGCTCATGTGTTAATCCTGCTGGTTGTAGTTCCAAAAAACGGGCGCATCCTTAATGGTGACGCCACTTGATAGAGCAGCCCATGCTGGCGTTCTGTTCACGAGGGCCATGGCCCGTTTCCGCCACTTGGCGCATGGCCTCGAATAGATCCCTGCGAACATCCGGCGAAGCCGGCTGACGGCCGCTTTCATCGATGCGACCACGGTACTGGAGTCCCCCGTCACGGTCATAGCCGAAAAAATCCGGGGTGCAAACGGCACCAAAACTTTTTGCAACGTCCTGCGACTCATCCAGAAGATAGGGGAAGGGATAGCTGTATTGTTCAGCGACGCGCTTCATGCTTTCAAAGCTGTCTTCCGGATAATCGAGTGGATCGTTAGACATGATGGCAACACTGCCGATGCCAAATTGTTGCAATTCCGCCGTGTCCCGGACCATCCGGTCCTGGATGGCCTTCACATAGGGGCAATGGTTGCAGATAAACATCACTAACAGGCCATTCGGCCCCTTGCAATCCTCAAGTGTCCAGACACGACCATCCACTCCGGGTAGCTTGAAGTCGGGGGCGGGTGTGCCGAAATTGCAGAGAGGGGTATGGAGTAAAGCCATAAATATCCTTGCGCAACGGGGCATTGTAGCAAATCCGACTTCCGCACATTCGCAAGACAGGCCCGGTATCGATGGATGTGTTATCAGCGAAGTTGCATTCTCCAGAGGATCCAACTGACGATGCTCAATGCCATGAGGCTGGGGAAAGCAACCGAGAAGAGGGGATTGAGTTCATAGACCAGTCCCAGATGCGCGAACATTTTGTCGAAAAGATGAAATCCGAGCCCGATGACAACGCCGGCGACGATACGCTGGCCGGTTCCGACTTCGCGTCGAACAGTCATCACGAAGGGAACCGCAACCATCAGCATGATCAGGGTGACAAAGGGGTTGACGATGCGTCCCCAGAAAGCTTGCTCGACGATCAGCGAGGCTTGACCGTTTTCCTGAAGATACTCCATGTAATTCAGCAGCTCGATGACCGAGAGGTTCTCAGGGCGAATGGTGAATGCATTAAGAAGGTCAGGAGCAAGCACGGAAGACCAGTCGAGATCTTCCTGTGTTGCGGTGACGACATGGTCGTCCGAGAAAATCGTTGTGCTGATGCCTTTGAGACGCCACTGAAGCCCAGTGTGTACGGCTTCCTTGGCGTGCGTGGCCTTGAGGAGGTGCTCTCCCTCTCCGACGTCGTAGATGTTGATTTTTCCAAGTCGCTGTCTTTCATAGATCGAGCGGACATTGATGAAGACGTTTCCATCACGAACCCAGAAACCGTATTTTGAACGGGAGGTCACCTGATTGGTTTGAGCAATCGACTTGAGATTCTGTGCGGCGCGTTCGGAAGGAGGGGCGATCAACTCGCCAATGGCAATGGAAAGAGCCAGCAGGACTACGCCACCCAGAAGAACAGCACCGATGATGCGAATTTGAGATACGCCGGCCGCTTGCATGGCAACAAGCTCGCGGTTGTTGGCGAGGGCGCCAAGCGTCACCAAGCTTCCGACCAGAGCGGCGGGAGCCAACAGTTCATAGAAATTGCGGGGGAGGGTGAGCAGCAGATAGACAGTGATCTGCTTCATGCCGTATGCGCCGTGGCCTAAATCCGAAAGCTCATCCGCAAAACTGAAGAATGTCAAAAGGGTCAACAGCACCAGAATGGCAACCAGAGCGCCTTTGATGACTTCGCTCGCAATATATCGTTCTATCCGGCCGATCACGCGTCTTTACTCCTTCCCCATTGGTGGCGAATCCAGCGCGGGCCGAGGTTCTTGAGGAATAGAACAATCGTCATGAGGAACAGAAGCCCGTAGATAAGGGTATATGAGGTCCAAGCATGAATTTTTCCGGTGATCAGCATCCCTTGGGTGATTTTCTGGATGTTTTCGTAAACGATGTAGATGACGAAGGCGTAGAAAACGCTGCTGTAGGCTCCTTGCCTTGGCGAGACGCGCGCCAGAGGCACGGCGAGAATAGCCAGCGCGAGAACGCTTAAAGGGATGCCGACGCGTTTTTGGAGTTCTGCTAACTCCCAGGGTTTGCCACTGATGATCAGTGCAAGCGTAGACATGGCCTCACGCCTGAGTGCTTCAGAAACTTCTTCTGGTCCACTGATGCGTACGCCATATTCGTCAAATTCGCTGATGGTGTAGGTCGGCGTTCCCGGAACACCCTGATAGCGGCGACCGTTGTTGAGAATGACGAAATTGTCCCCATTCTCGGCCCTGTGCAATCTGCCGGAATTGGCAATGACCACCGACGTGGAATTGGCTTTGCTGTTCTGGACAAAGATCTTCCGCATGTTCTGCTCTTCGTCCATTTCTTCTGCATAGAGAACGATGTCGCCAGAGCTGAATTCATTGAAGCGGCCTGCCTTGATGCCGCGGATATCGTGCGTT
The DNA here is from genome assembly GCA_964344615.1 of uncultured Methylococcus sp. Classification (GTDB taxonomy): domain Bacteria; phylum Pseudomonadota; class Gammaproteobacteria; order Methylococcales; family Methylococcaceae; genus UBA6136. The sequence goes on along the minus strand of CAYFOC010000044.1, from coordinate 8,308 downwards.
TGCGTGTCACGCTTGATCAGTTCCTGGCTCTTCATTTCGCTCCAAGGCATGATCTCAAGAGACATTAGAAGAGAGAAAAGAAACACCGGCACGATCACCCAGCACATCGCCTGATAGATTCGCTTGGATCCAACGCCGGCTGATGCCAGTACGGACATTTCATGGTCGCGATACATGCGGCCCAGGACGCTTAGAACTGCCATAAACGTTGAAGGAGGAATCAGAACGGCAATTGCGGCCAGTGTTTTGAGTCCCAGGAGAGAGAATACGGTTTCGGACGCGACCTCGCCCTCGATGGCCTTGGTCAGGATGCCCAGAAACTTTCGACTGACAATGATGGTGACGAGAACCAGAAGGATGGATAGAAGGGTCTTGAGCAGATCCAGAGCGATCATCCTGTCGATCACAGTCAGAAATGAACGACGTCCTCTGGTTGATGTCCTATCGGTTGAGTCGTTCATGCGACCTAGTGTTGTCCTGACTCTCAGTGAAATTGGGTGTGCCAACCCGCTCAATGCATCGGGTTTGGCTTGGACGTATAGCCGGTTTGCTTGGTATGCTTCGGGCTGATTCATTCCGGGGTAAAGCGAAGGCGCAGTCAATCACCCGCGACTTTCCCGAAACCCAGCCATCCGGAGCAACAGTTTACTATGGACTACCAGGTTAAATCCGAATTCGTCGAAAACCTTGAGGCCCCGTGCCTTGTCGTTGGTTTTTTTGCCAAACGTAAGTTAACCCCGACCGCAGAAGCTTTGGATGCGCGCTTAGGAGGTCTTCTGGAGCGCTTGCTCAAGCGAGATGACCTCTCTGGCAAGCCAGGTGATGTGCTCGTGATTGGCAATACCGGTATTGATGCCATTGAACGCGTCATTGCGGTTGGTCTGGGCAAGAAGGATGAGTTGACCGTAGAGTCCTATCGGAAGGCGCTGGCCGCGGCCGTGAAGCCCATTCAGTCGTTACCTGCGAAAACCGTTGTTACGGCATTACACGAAGCCACCGTGAATGGGAAAGACGTCAGTTGGAATGTTCGGCAGTTCATCGAGCTGTTTGAGACGGCGAGCTACAAATTTACGGAATTCAAGACTGATCCTGCCCCGACGAAAAGCAAAATCTCTAAGGTTTCATTTTTGGTGGCCGGCGAAGGTCTTTTGCCTGTCGTTGAAAAGGGAGTGCGCGAGGGCAGTGCTATCGCCTCTGCGATGAATATTGCGAGAGAGTTGGGTAACCTCCCCGGCAATATTTGCACACCGACCTATCTTGCGAATGAAGCTGAACGGATTGGGAAGTCCCTCAAGAAGCTCAAGACCAAGATTCTTGGTGAGGAAGAATTGGCCGAGTTGGGAATGCATTCCTTCCTGTCCGTCTCGCGCGGAAGTGTCGAGCCAGCCCGATTTATCATCATGGAATATTTCGGCGGACCACAGAAAGCGGCCCCGCATGTTCTGATTGGCAAGGGGCTTACCTTCGATGCCGGCGGCATTTCGATTAAGCCTTCGGCCGGCATGGATGAAATGAAGTACGACATGTGCGGCGGTGCCAGCGTGATCGGGACAATGTCAGCGATTGCGGAACTGCAGTTGCCGATCAATGTGGTCGGTCTTGTGGCGGCCTCTGAAAATCTTCCCTCAGGTTCTGCCAACAAGCCGGGCGATGTCGTCAAGAGCATGGCGGGCCTCACCATCGAGATCCTGAATACGGATGCCGAGGGACGGTTGCTGTTATGCGATGCGCTGCACTATGCGAAACGCTACGAGCCCGCATCTGTTATTGACGTGGCCACTTTGACCGGGGCCTGTATCGTTTCTTTGGGGCGCTATCCGAGCGGCCTCTGGAGCAACGATGACGCGTTGGCAGAAAAGCTGATTCGGGCGGGTGAGGCTTCGCACGACAGGGTTTGGCGGATGCCGTTGTGGGATGACTATCAAGATCAGCTCAAGTCTAATTTCGCCGATCTTGCAAATATCGGAGGGCCTGATGGCGGAAGCATCACGGCGGCCTGCTTCCTTTCGAGATTTGCCAAGGATTATCCCTGGGCCCATGTAGACATTGCGGGAACGGCATGGAAATCAGGCGCAGAAAAGGGCGCGACCGGTCGGCCGGTCCCCCTGCTGATGCAGTACGTGCTTGATCAGACACCATGACAGGTCGCGTCGATATTTATCTGCTTGAGACGGATGATTCGGCCGCAAGAAGAATCACTGCTTGCCGGCTGATCGAGAAAATCTACCGACAGGGGCTCACCGTTTTTGCCCAAGTCGACAATGAGGAAGAGGCTCAGCGGTTTGACGATCTGTTGTGGACATTTCGTCAGGGTAGTTTTGTGCCGCATGAGCCTTTCCGAGCTGATGCCCAGGAAGCCCCGGTCGTGATTGGCTCGGGGGATTCCGTGCCCGGCGGGCAGGATGTACTCATCAACCTGAGTACAAATTTGCCTGAAGGCTATGAAATTTATCCAAGAATTGCCGAAATAGTGGATCAGGACCCCGCCATTCGAAGTGCAGGTCGCCTTCGCTATCGGCAGTATCAATCCCTGGGAATGGATATTCAGACCCACAAGCTCTGAATACAGAGCCTCAACACATCGTTTTGAAACCTCCGCCGCGGTTGATGCGGCGAATCGAGACAGCCCTAACAGGAACCATGGACAAGACTTACGAACCCCACAGCATTGAGCAGCGTTGGTATGAATTTTGGGAGGGGAAAGGATATTTTCGTCCCTCAGGTCAGGGCGCACCATTCTGCATCATGATTCCACCGCCCAATGTGACGGGAAGCCTTCACATGGGGCATGGGTTCAATAATACGATCATGGATACCTTGGTTCGTTTTCGACGGATGCAGGGGAATAACACGCTGTGGCAGGTTGGAACCGACCATGCGGGTATTGCCACGCAAATGGTTGTTGAAAGGCAGCTTGCCAGTCAGTCAGTGACTCGGCTAGATCTTGGTCGCGAAAAATTCCTCGAGAAGGTCTGGGAGTGGAAGGCGGAGTCGGGTGGCAATATCACTCGGCAGCTTCGACGTCTCGGTTCCTCTGTCGATTGGGAGCGCGAGCGCTTTACCATGGACGATGGGCTTTCAGAAGCCGTCAAGGAGGCCTTTGTTCGCCTCTACGATGATGGCCTGATCTACCGCGGTAAGCGACTGGTGAACTGGGATCCCGTCCTGCATACCGCCATTTCGGATCTCGAGGTCCAAAGCGTCGAGGAAAAGGGGAGCTTGTGGCATTTCCGTTATCCGCTTAGCGACGGCACGGGTCATCTTGTGGTTGCGACCACGCGTCCAGAAACAATGCTAGGTGATACGGCAGTTGCTGTTCATCCTGAGGATGAGCGCTACCGACATCTCATTGGAAAAACCATCCGGCTGCCCCTCGTCGGGAGAGAAATACCGATCATTGGCGATGATTATGTCGATCCCGAATTTGGTACGGGTTGCGTAAAGATTACGCCTGCGCACGACTTCAATGACTACGAAGTAGGCAAGCGGCACCAACTGCCGCTGATCAATGTTTTTGATCGCGACGCGAAAGTTCTGCGCGAGTTTACGGTTCTGACGTTTGGTCAGTATCAGACCACGCATGGAGAAAAGGCGCCGGAAGCCTATGCAGGGCTGGATCGATTTGACGCGCGGAAACGCATTGTTGAAGAGTTCGAGGGGCTGGGGTTGTTAGAGGCCATCGAGCCACATGCGCTCAAGGTTCCGCGCGGTGATCGTTCTGGAGTCATCATCGAACCTTGGTTGACGGATCAGTGGTACGTTGATGCTAAGAAATTGGCCGGGCCCGCTATTGATGCCGTTGAGGATGGCCGCATTCGCTTTGTGCCTCAGCAGTATGAAAACCTTTATTTCTCCTGGATGCGCGATATCCAGGATTGGTGCATTTCCCGTCAGTTGTGGTGGGGGCACCGAATCCCTGCGTGGTACGACGAATCCGGACATGTGTACGTCGGACGGAATGAAGACGAGGTCAGGGGGCGTTACGGACTGGCAGAAGATACGCGTCTTCATCAGGACGAAGACGTACTGGATACCTGGTTCTCCTCGGCGCTCTGGACGTTCTCGACCTTGGGTTGGCCTGAGAAAACGCCCGAACTGGAAGTGTTCCATCCGACGGACGTGCTGGTCACAGGTTTCGACATCATCTTCTTCTGGGTAGCCCGAATGATCATGATGACCATGCACTTCATGAAGCATCCCGATGGTAGTCCGCAGGTCCCGTTCAAGACCGTTTATGTTCACGGACTGGTTCGTGATGCTGAGGGCCAGAAGATGTCAAAGTCGAAAGGGAATGTACTCGACCCTCTCGATATCATTGATGGCATAACACTGGATGACCTGGTGGCCAAGCGCACGACAGGTCTCATGCAGCCCCAGATGGCTCAGAAGATCGATGCCCGGACGCGTAAGGAGTTTCCAGACGGCATCGCCTCCTACGGTTGCGATGCGTTGCGGTTTACCTTTGCCTCTCTCGCTTCTACCGGTCGTGATATCAAGTTCGACATGGGACGTGTCGAGGGATACCGCAATTTCTGCAACAAGCTCTGGAATGCGGCTCGCTTTGTAATCATGAATACCGAGGGGCAATCGTTGGAGCACGCTGATGCTCGCCTCAGTCTGGCTGATCGATGGATTCTATCCAGGCTCAATCATGCCATTGAGGAGACGACGCAAGCCTTCAATGAGTTCCGTTTTGACCTTGCCGCACGGAGCCTTTACGAGTTCATCTGGAATGAATACTGCGATTGGTATCTTGAGCTTGCCAAGGTCACTCTTCATGGTGAAGATCAGGGCTTGCAAGCGGGAACTCGGCAGACTCTGGTGCGGGTCCTTGAGACGGTTCTGAGGCTGACACACCCTGTGATGCCTTACATCACTGAGGAGATCTGGCAGCGTATCGGGCCTCTTGCCGGAAAGCAGGGGCAGACCATTATGGTGGAACCCTATCCGGTTTCCGATCCTTCGTTGAGTGATTCCGCCAGTGAAGCAACCCTTGAGTGGATGATGGCCTTCTTGCTCGGGATTCGAAGGATTCGGGGCGAGATCAATATCGCACCCGGAAAGCCTCTGAAGGTGATCCTGGACGCAGGCAATACTACGGACAGGGATTACCTTGAGGCTGGACGAGACTTTATCCAGAAGGTGGGTCGTGTCGAAAGCCTTGAATGGTTGCAGCCGGGTGCTTCGGCTCCTGAGTCGGCCATCGCGCTTGTCGGCGACCTGAAAATCCTGATTCCGATGAGCGGTCTGATCGATAAGGACGCCGAATTGGCCCGTTTGGACAAGGAAATTCAGAGAGTCTCGAAGGAAGTCCCACGGCTTGAGGGAAAGTTGAGCGATGAGGGTTTTCTTGCCAAGGCGCCAGAGGCCGTCGTGGCCAAGGAAAAAGCACGCCTTGATGATCTTCGAAGCAACCTTGCAGAACTCGAAGCCCAGATTGAGAGAATCAGGTCTCTTTGATGTCAGTAGAGCAGGGGCTGGTCATGGAACTCGCGTTCTTGCCAGATGGGTTGCTCTGGTGCATCGCGGGAGTGTTGGGAGCCGTATTGGGGAGCTTTGCCTCCGTAGTCATTCATCGGCTCCCCGTCATGATGGAGAGGGCCTGGCAGAGAGAGCACGGGCTGGATGTTGATCAGGGTGATGAGGATGAGCGATACGATCTCATCGCCCCAGGATCCAGTTGTCCTCATTGCGGCTCTCGCATTCCTGCTTGGTTCAATATCCCTGTTATCGGGTACGTATTGCTTCGAGGTAAGTGCTGCGCCTGCAAAGCTCCGATATCACCGCGTTATCCTTTTTTGGAAGTTCTGGGTGCGATCCTGGCGGTTTCGGCAATGCAGCACTTTGGACCAGGTCTGGCCTTCATCTGGGCCTTGGCCTTCGGGATCAGTCTTCTTGTGCTGACCTTCATCGATATCGACTTTCGAATTCTGCCGGACTGCATCACTCTCCCGCTGCTTTGGGCCGGGCTCATCCTGAGTGTCTTTTCCGTCTTCGTAGACAGCAACGCCAGTATTCTCGGAGCTGCTCTGGGTTATGGCGCATTCTGGATCGTCCATCAGGTTTTCTTTCGGCTGACCAAGAAAGAGGGAATGGGACGGGGCGACTTTAAGCTATTGGCAGCCCTTGGTGCCTGGCTGGGCGTATCCAAGCTCCCTTGTGTCATTTTGCTTTCCTCCGTAGGCGGATCCTTGATTGGCCTGATTCTGATCGTTTCTGGCCTGAGAACCCGCGAGGAGCCTATTCCATTCGGCCCCTTTCTGGCTGCAAGCGGCTGGTTGACCCTCCTAGCGGGCGATCGCTTGATGTCCCTCTACTGGTCTATCGCCGGTTTTTAATTCCGCATGGTATCGTCTTCGTGGCGTAGGCTTCTTGAGAGCGAAATGACATATCGAGTTGGGCTGACGGGTGGCATTGGAGTTGGGAAAAGCAGCGTCAGTCGTCTTTTTCTGGGGTTGGATGTCCCGGTAATTGATGCCGATGCGGTGGCTCGCAAAGTGGTCGAGCCCGGTACCGTCGGGCTTCAGCGACTTGAAGAGCACTTCGGGTCGAATATCCTTGACGATGGAAGACTGGACCGCAGACGTCTCCGTGAGATCATTTTCTCGGATCCAGAAGCCAGAAAGTGGGTCGAGACCCTTTTGCATCCACTTATCCAGCATGAAATGCTCAGGATGGCTGATGAACATTCAGCGCCTTATGTGATTCTTGAAATCCCCTTGTTGTTTGAAGCCGGGTGGCGGGCGATGGTTGATCGCGTTCTTGTGGTGAACGCGCCCCCGGCACTTCAGGTACAACGAATAAAGGACAGGGATCGCGTCTCTGATGAGGCTGCAGAGTCCGTCATCAACGCGCAAATGAGCGCCGGGGAAAGGTGTGCCCTTGCTGATGACGTCATTGATAACAGCGGGGATCTGAGCATGCTTGAGGGAAGCGTTCGAGACCTTCATGCCCTGTATCTCGAAAAGGCAAGGGTTCAAGCCTGAATCCTTGAGTTAACTGTGTCTATAATCGAAGCGTAACCAATTAGTCAGCAGAAACAGGGGCAACGGGTGCGGGACGTCATCCTTTACGAGTTTCCGTTAAATGAGCGCATTCGGCTGTTTGTCCGATTGGAGCAGCTTTTCCATCAGCTCGAACACTTCTTGCAGGGGGGGACTGTTTGGGACAGCCGGGCTGCTGTCGGTCTTTTGACCGAACTCGTGTCCGTATCAGGTCGGAATGATTTGCGTTCTGAAGCTATGCAGGAAATTGATCGTCAAACGGCCACCTTGAACCGAATGACCCGACTGCAAAACGGTGTCGATCATGGCATGCTCAATCAGGCTATTGAACTCCTTGAGCAATTAAACCGGGATCTTTTTGCTACGCCCGGAAAACTGGGCCTCTCTGTCATGGAGGACGAGTTTTTCAAAAGTATCCTGCAACGTTCGGGGATGCCCGGAGGCGCCGCGTCTTTTGATCTCCCAAGCTATCATCGATGGTTGGAGGCCGATCCCATAGCACGTCAGCAAAAATTGGCGGATTGGGTGGAGCCCTTCCTGCCGGTCAAGACGGCCATTGATGTGTTGCTAAACTTTATTAGAACCAGCGCGGTTCCCCTCAAGGAGGATTCGATTGCCGGGTTTTATCAAAAGACCTTGGATCATTCGATGCCTTACCAGCTCCTTAGAGTGGGGGTGCCGGTCGAGCAGTCTTGCTATGCCGAAATCAGTGGTGGCAAGCATCGGTTCACGATCAGGTTTCTTGAAAGAGATATCACCCAAAGGCCCGTTCAGAGCGCAGAAGATATTTCTTTCTATCTGACCTGCTGTCTCTTCTAGTGATGGTTTTTAGAACGCTCTCTGAGGGGGTTTGCTCCGTGTCTGACTATTGGAGACTCCATGGCTGCTGAAAAGGTGCCAGCCCAGGTCTCATGCCCGACGTGTGGCCAACAAGTTGCCTGGGTTCCCGAGGAAGCCTTTCGTCCATTTTGCTGTGAGCGATGCAAGCTGATTGATCTAGGTGAGTGGGCAACTGAGGGTTATGCCATTCCGGAAAAAGAATTCAGTTTGGATGATGTGGATGTCGACACCGCGACGAATGAAGGTGTCACTGAATATTTTGAATAAGAGTGCGTGATGTCAGTAGATCTTTCTCAGCTTCAAACGGAACTCCAGGGAAAAAATCCAAGAGTCATTCTTCGGAAGGCGCTGGAGTCCTTTGAAAATATAGCTATTTCCTTCAGTGGTGCAGAAGACGTTGTCTTGGTGGATTTGGCCGCTCAAATAAGGCCTGGAGTGAACGTATTCTGTCTCGACACAGGAAG
>CAYFOC010000043.1:0-11149 GCA_964344615.1 uncultured Methylococcus sp. | reverse complement strand
ATTCTTGCTTGGGAAAAAGCTGTAGCCGGCACTGATACCGATGCTGCCCGTCTGCTTGCCACCCAAGGTCGCCCCGAAGGATTGGGCGCAATCCTCGATCAGGAGCAAGCCACGCGATTCGCAAAGCGCAGAAAGACGGTGAAGATCAGCTGGCTGTCCGAAAAGATGGACGGGCATCACCGCACGGGTTTTGGGCGTAATGGCCTGTGCGACCTTGTCAGGATCAATGTTGTAGGTCTTAGGGTCGACATCGACGAACACGGGCGTTGCGCCAACGTAGCGGATCGCTTCGGCCGTCGCAATGAAGGTAAATGGCGTAGTAATCACTTCATCACCAGGACCGATCCCTGCCGCCAAAAGCGCCAGATGCAGTGCATCAGTCCCCGAAGCACAACCGATGGCATGCCGAACACCAAGGTACGCTGCAGATTCTTCCTCAAAAGCACGGACATTGGGGCCCAGAATGAATGCCGTGCTCTCAAGAACATCAGCGAGCGCCCGATCGATCTCATCCTTGAATCGATGGTATTGGGTCTTGAGGTCAACCATGGGGATCATGTCGCTACTTCCTTTTTCTGCAATTGTTAATTTAGGCGCTCTTCAAGAGACGGGTAATTTCGATGGCCGTTGCCAAGGCGCGTCGGCCGGCAACACCAGAAACCAACGGTTCCTGATCTGATTCAATACAGCTGACAAAATGCCGGATTTCCTCCATCAAGGCATCGCCGTTTTCAAAGGCCGACTCCTCACTGAGAATCTCTGGTATTCCCGGAAACATTTCCTTCTCACCTTTCCGGTATTCCGCAAGGATGCGGTTCTGGAAGTCCACGGAAATGTACCGGTTCGGCATGAACATTCGCATTTTGCGTTCAACCTTGAGACTCGCACGACTCGCGGTAACGTTTGCCACACAGCCGTTCCGGAACGTGAGACGGGCATTGGCGATATCGGTATCGGAGGTCAGCACCGTCACCCCCTTTGCGTCAATCCGTTCCACTTCTGAATCGACCAGATCAAGGATGATGTCGATATCATGGATCATCAGATCCAAAACAACGCTGACGTCGTTAGCCCTTGGATTGAAGGGTGCCAATCGATGGGATTCGATGAAGATAGGCTTTTCTTTGACCAGATCAAGCCCCAGCAGAGCCGCATTGAAGCGCTCCAGATGGCCCACCATCAGCTTCAGGTTCTTGCGCTGAGCGATGACAATCAAGTCATCCGCTTCATCGACGGTTACCGTGATTGGCTTTTCGACCAGGACGTGTGAACCGGCCTCAAGAAAGTCCTTGGCTACCTGATAATGGTAGCTGGTCGGCACCACGATGCTGACGGCATCCACGCGCCCCAGAAGCTCACGGTAATCCGTCAGTGGCGCACAGCCGTTCTTTTCTGCCACTCGCGCCGCAGCCTCAGGATCGGTATCCACGACGGCCACGAGCTCACAATTATCGAGTGCCGCATATTTCTCGGCGTGAAACTTACCAAGGTACCCGGTCCCGATGACCGCACATCTGATCCTATTGCCCAAATTGGCCTCCCCCTAATCCTTAATTATCCTGCCGATGACCTAATCGTGGTCGCGCGCGGTGGCTTCAATGAAGCCCAAGATGCCACTTCGACGCGATCCCTTGTCCAGCCAGCCTCTCAGGTATGAAAGTTCCGGCGTATCCGGCAATCCCTCAAGGTCCTGTTTTGCCTTCAAGCGACGAAACGCTTGGGATACCGCCTTGAGCCTGTCTCCATCAATCCCGGCACGACGAAGGCCCACGAGATTCAGCCGATAATGTTTCCCGGGTCGACCACCGACCATGGCAAACGGCAAAGAATCTTTATTAATGCCAGCAAGGCCCTGGAGGATCGCGAAGCTACCGATCCGACAGAACTGGTGAACCATCACACCCCCGCCAAAAAAGACCCGATCACCGACTTCGCAGTGACCACCCAGGGTGGCACCACTCGCCAGAATGTTGCCATCCCCCATGATCCCGTCATGTCCAAAATGGGTGTTGTTCATGAAATAGTTGCCAGACCCTACGACCGTTGCCGTTCCTGGCTTTGTTGCGCGACTGATGGTGACCCCTTCACGAAAGGTATTACCATCCCCTATCTCCAGGCGGGTTTCTGTTGCCGCATCAAATCCGAGGTCCTGAGGTAACCCGCCGAGTACGGCATGAGGATGGACTCGATTATCGCGTCCAAGATAGGTGTGGGCACGAATAACGGCATGGGCCTCAATGACGGTTCCATCGCCTATCCGGCCAGGACCTTCAATGATTGCAAAAGGACCAATTTCAACGCCCTGACCAAGAATGACCTCGGGAGAAACCAAGGCAGTGGGGTGAATTTTGACGTCTTTCTGGGGCATCGCTAAATAATTTCCTCAACCTCTGGGGTGACAACGCGCATGAAGATCCCTGAGTCGCTCCTGCGCAACGTGAGTATAAATCTGAGTACTGGACAAGTCGCTATGTCCAAGCAGCATCTGAACAACGCGGAGGTCAGCTCCGTGATTCAGGAGATGCGTGGCAAAGGCATGTCGAAGCGTATGAGGTGAAATCGGCTTTCTGATACCCGCCAACAGTGCGTAACGCTTGATGAGAAGCCAAAACGCCTGTCGCGACATTGCTGAGCCACGTGATGTCACAAAAAGATCATCGCTCACGCGTGCTCCAAGAATAGCAGGCCTTGCCTCACCGGCATAACGACCCAGCCATATTTCTGCTTCCTCCCCAAGAGGAACCAAACGATCCTTGCTCCCCTTCCCCACAACCCGGACAACGCCCTGCCGCAAATTCACCTGATTCATCCGAATGCCAACCAATTCAGAGACACGGAGACCCGTGGCATAGAGCAGTTCAAGCATGGCACGGTCTCTGAGACCGAGATCATCCTGCACGTCTGGGGCGGCCAGGAGGGCTTCCACATCGGCCTCTGTCAACGTCTTGGGTAAAGGCCGTCCAATCTTTGGCGGATCGATCCTGAGGGTCGGGTCCGTAGAAATCAGATTTTCGCGAAGAAGGTAACGAAAGAACTTCCTGAGACTAGACACCAGTCGCGCCATGCTGCGACTTTTTGCACCGTCACGGTAGCGAGACCCGAGATAAGCCTCAATATCGCTGGACTCCGCCGCATCAAGAAGGCAAGAGCGCCTTTTCAAAAGCCAGGCTGCAAATGCCTGAAGATCACTCTGATAGGCCTTGCGAGTATTCAGGCTGAGCCCTTCTTCAAGCCACAGCATATCCAGAAAACGGTCAAGCACGCCAAGGTCATCAGGACTTCGGATCATAGCTGCCCCTCATGGGTGAGCAACCAAGCCTTGATAGCGAGATAGTCACCCTCGGCATACCCACAGAATCCTCCCATCCCGCTTCGAGAGACAACACGATGACAGGGAACAACAAGGGGAAAGGGATTGGTTCGGCAGGCGGAAGCTACCGCCCGCGGCCCCGAGCCTAACGATCTTGCCAAATCCCCATAGGTTCTGACCTCACCTGAAGGGATGGTTTTCAGGAGGCTCCAAACTCGTTCTTGAAACGGTGTTCCACAGCGTGGCGGCTGCCAGCGAAAGACCCATCGGGGGTTTTCGAGGTAATGATGAAGATCGGCGAGAAGCTCTGGAGCGGTCTCGAACGCGCTGCCGACAGAAGCCTGCCGCCAGGAGGATGGGGGATGCAGAAGCACTCGGGAAACCGAATTGCCCTGAACGACAAGTTCGATCTGACCAAAGGGAGCCGAAATGGTAAAGGCTTGATGCTTCAACATTCCAAAAGAGACAGATGCAGACACGGAAAAGGGCAGCGACCGCTGCCCTTTTCCATACAAACCCTTATGATGGCCTTGGGCCAATGGGTTAGATTTTTTCCTTGATACGCGCCGCCTTACCGGTACGATCACGGAGGTAATAAAGCTTGGCGCGACGTACATCACCGCGACGCTTTACCAGAATCTCCTGGACCTGCGGGCTGTAGGTCTGGAATACGCGTTCCACACCTTCACCGTGAGAAATCTTACGTACGGTGAAAGCCGAGTTGTAACCACGGTTGCGCTTTGCAATCACGACGCCTTCATAGGCCTGAAGACGTTCACGGTTACCTTCCTTCACCCGAACCTGTACCACAACGGTGTCGCCCGGTCCAAATTCAGGAACGGTCTTTCCCGCCATCCATTCGGTTTCAAGCTGCTGAATAATGTTTGCCATCGCTTTTCTCTTGTTTCAAATCCGAACGTTGGATCGTTCTTGTTCCAGTTCGTCCAGAAGCGCTTGCTGCTCCTGGTCGAGCAAAATCTTTTCAAGGAGATCGGGCCGTCTAAGCCTCGTTCTCTCAATGGACTGACGGAGCCGCCAGCGACGTATGGCTTCATGGTTACCCGATTGCAAAATCTCGGGGACCGTCCTGCCATCAATCACATCTGGCCGCGTGTAGTGAGGACAGTCCAAGAGTCCTTCCATATGCGAGTCCTGCTGTGCAGACTCGGCATGGCCCAAGACACCTGGCAAAAGCCTCACGACCGCATCGAAAAGCACCAAGGCCGGTAACTCACCGCCACTCAGCACATAATCGCCGATCGACCATTCTTCATCGACCTCGGCCTCAATCAGCCGCTCGTCAATTCCTTCATAGCGTCCTGCAACAAGGATTAACCCCTGTGCCTGACTAAATTCAACGACCGCTTTCTGGTCGAGAACCCGGCCCTGAGGGCTCAGGTACACCGTCTTGGCAGCACCACCCTGTGCCTGCTTAGCGGCCCTTATGGCATCGCGCAGAGGCTCAAACTTCATCACCATTCCCGGCCCGCCACCATAAGGGCGATCATCAACGGTACGGTATCGATCTTGGGTGAAATCTCGAGGATCCCACACGCTCAGATCAACGATCCCACGCTCAATGGCACGTCCTGTAACGCCATGAGACGCAGAATCCCGAACCATGTCCGGAAATAGCGTGACGATATCGAACCGCATCGCCTACGCCTTCAGAAATCCGGATCCCAATCGACCGTAATTCGGCCCGCATCGAGATCAACATCCTTTACGTAAGGGCCCATGACAAATGGAATGAGCCTCTCACGATCCCCTCTGACTTCGAGCACGTCATTCGCGCCCGTTTCAAGAAGGCCGTGAACCAGACCGAGATCGATCTGATCAACTGTAAATACCCTAAGACCGATCAAATCAGCCCAGTAGAAGTGCCCTTTCGGGGCGCGGGGAAATACTGCGCGAGGAACTGTCACTTTCGCTCCTCGTAGCGCAATCGCTTGATCCCTGTCCTCAACCCCTTCGAGTCGAGCGACAACTGCCCCTCCCTGCACTCGCCCTTCCAGGACGACTACCGACGTATCCTTGGCGCCATGGTTAATGGTCCAAGGCACGTACTTCAGAATATTTTCCGGCGGATCGGTGAAGGATCGAATCTTGACCCACCCTCGCACTCCAAACGGAGCCACGATTTCGCCGACCAGCACATCTCCGGACATCGTCTACGTCCAGATCCTAGAACTTAAGCTGCGCTTGCGCTCTTACGGAATTCCTTCAGCAGGGTGCCAACGCGCTCCGTCGTCTGGGCGCCATGACCCAGCCAGTACTGAATGCGTTCGTCATTCAGGGAAAGACGCTCAGCCTTGCCCGAAGCGATCGGGTTAAAGAAACCCAGACGTTCGATATAGCGACCATCACGCTTGTTACGGCTATCGGTAACAACAACATGGTAGAAGGGACGCTTCTTAGAACCGCCACGAGACAGACGAATAGTGACCATCAGCACTCCTCAGAGATTAGGACCTTGCCAGAAAAATCCGACCATTGTAAAGGATGAATCCCGCAAAGGAAAGCCTCTTCCCTACGGGACATAAAAAACAAAAGCCCCTTCCGGGGCTCTGCTTGGTCACCCCTCAGGTGACCCATCATATGGCGGAGAGAGAGGGATTCGAACCCTCGATAGAGTTATTAGCCCTATACTCCCTTAGCAGGGGAGCGCCTTCAGCCTCTCGGCCATCTCTCCTAAAACCTACACTTCAATCGATGTCAGAGCTCAACCCTGACCATCTTGCCCCGGGACATTGCCTTCGGGGTCCTCTTCCTTCTTGATACGCTCGTATATCTCTTCGCGATGTACCGCGACATCTTTCGGCGCACTTACGCCGATCCGCACCTGGTTGCCTTTCACCCCCAGGACAGTCACCGTCACCTCATCACCTATGATCAGAGTCTCACCGACTCTGCGAGTCAATATCAGCATACAACCATCCCTAATGGAGTTACGCCAAAAACCCGGACAGTATTTCCAGGAATCGACTGGCCCCATCTTATGTGAGCAGCACCGGTGGATCCGCGCCTGCCCCTCTCTCTAACGGAGAGGTATCGCTACCCCTAGGGGATAACGCACCAGACGGGTTGATTTGCACGCCTACGCAACCCTCCCGCTAACGATATCGCTTCGACCGACGGGGTTGCTTCTCCACGCGCGTCTGGTTGTACGCCAACCATCAGGTCCTCCCGACCCTAGAAGCGAAGACACACTGAACCGGCATATTTTCCGACCGCCGCGATCAGGGAGACCCTGTGATTCGTGACTGGCCAGCATCCCGCCGGTCAACAATGCGGCGGAATTGTACCACTTTTGTCCGAGCCGAAAATAGTTTTTTATCCCTGATCAGCAGGTCTGTCCAACTCGAACGCTGCATGAAGCGATCTTACCGCCAATTCAAGATACTTTTCGTTAATCACAACGGAGATTTTGATTTCAGAGGTCGAGATCATTTGAATGTTGATCCCCTCATCCGCGAGCGTATCGAACATCTTGGAGGCAATGCCCGCATGAGAGCGCATTCCAACACCAACAATCGATACCTTGACGATCGAATCGTCACCCCGGACCTCTCTCGCGCCCATCACCTTGGCCGTATCCGAGAGAATGGTCAGAGCCTTGCCGTACTCGGAGCGATTGACCGTAAACGTAAAGTTCGTCGTCCCATCTTCCGAGACATTCTGAACAATCATGTCGACCTCGATATTTGCCTCGGCAACCGGGCCTAATATCTTGGATGCGATTCCCGGACGATCAGGAACCCCGAGGACCGTCAGCTTGGCCTCATCCCGATTGAATGCGATCCCGGAAATCAGGGGCTTTTCCATACTGTCATCCTCATAACTGATCAGCGTACCACCGCCCTCCTTAAAGCTGGAAAGGACACGTAGGGGTACATTGTATTTACCGGCAAATTCAACCGATCGAATCTGCAACACCTTAGAACCGAGACTGGCCATCTCGAGCATCTCTTCAAACGTTATTCGATCCAGGCGCTGAGCCCGGGGCTCTACCCTAGGATCCGTGGTGTAGACACCATCCACGTCCGTATAGATCAAACACTCGTCCGCCTTGAGCGCAGCCGCCAAGGCGACCGCCGTAGTATCCGACCCACCTCGCCCGAGTGTCGTGATATCGCCGTCCAGCGTAACGCCTTGAAAGCCCGCCACAATGACGACCTTTCCCTGATCGAGTGCCTTCCTCAAGCGCTCCGTCGGAATATCTAAAATCCGCGCCTTGTTATGTGCCGCATCGGTCAGGATCGGTACTTGCGCCCCGGTGAAAGAGATCGCAGGACACCCCTTAGCCAGCAATGCCATGGACAAAAGCCCGATCGTCACCTGCTCTCCCGTGGACAGAATGACATCCATTTCCCTGGGATCCGGAACGGCTTGCGCATCCTTAGCAAAGGCAACCAGCTTGTTGGTCTCCCCACTCATGGCCGAGACCACCACAACCACATCCTCGCCACGAGCTCTCGCCGCCATGACGGTCTCTGCAACGTGCTGAATTCGCTCAACGCTTCCTACGGAAGTCCCACCATACTTATGAACAAATAACGCCATCTTGGCCTGCCTATCGATGTTTAACCGGCAATCTTGGACTTGACCCAATCAGGAACGGAGGCCAGCGCCGCATCAAGCCCGCTCGGATCCGTTCCACCTGCCTGAGCCAAATCAGGGCGACCGCCCCCCTTACCGCCGACCTTGGTTGCGACCACATTCACCAGGTCGCCTGCCTTCACCTGATCCGTTCGGTCTTTCGAGACACCCGCGATCAGTACTACCTTGCCCTCAAGGACGCCCCCAAGAACCACCGCAGAACTCCCAAGCTTGTTTCTCAGCTGATCCACCATGTCACGAAGAACCTTTGCATCGGCATCGTCAACACGCGCAGATAGAACCTTGATGGCACCTAGATCAACGGCCGATGCTGCAAGGTCATCTCCGGAAGCGCTAGCCATCTTGGCCTTGATTTTTTCCAGCTCTTTTTCGAGCGCCCTGCTCCTTTCGAGCACCTGATCCAGCTTCTCAAGAACACCATCGCGACTGGACTTCACCTTTTCTGAAAGCTGCGCAACCAGTCGGTCACCCTGGCTAATCCAATCCAGCGCCCCCGCACCACTCACCGCCTCAATACGCCGGACGCCCGAGGCAACCCCGCCCTCAGCGACGATTTTGAAGATACCGATATCCCCAGAACGTTGCGCGTGGGTACCACCGCATAACTCGGTAGAGAACGACCCCATGGTCAGAACACGCACTTCCTCGCCGTACTTCTCACCAAACAACGCCATTGCGCCAAGATTCATCGCATCATCCTTAGCCATGACCCGAGCCTCAATGGCATGGTTCTTACGAATCTCAGCATTAACGGTGCGTTCAACGGCCTCGATTTCTTCTCGCGTCAGAGGCTCAAAATGAGAAAAGTCGAATCTCAGCCTTTGCGCGTTCACCTGGGAACCTTTCTGGGCAACATGATCGCCCAAGTGCTGCCGGAGCGCCGAATGCAAAAGATGGGTCGCCGAGTGATTCAATGCAGTAGCGCCACGCGTCTCTTCATCCACGACAGCTGTGACTTCAACACCCTTTCGTAAGGCTCCACTCAAAATGCGACCCTGATGCAGAATCAGGTCTGAACCTTGTTTCTGGGTATCAACAACTTCAAATTCGCCTCCGGCAAACAAAAGCTTTCCGCGATCCCCTGCCTGACCGCCCGATTCCGCATAGAACGGTGTCACATCCAATACGACGGTGGCCAGCTCATTGGGCGCAAGGTTTTCAACCTCGACACCATCCCGGAAAAGCCCCAGCACCTTGGCCCGCCCCTCCAGATCCTCATAGCCGGTGAACGCGCAATGCGCGTCGAGATGAACCTCGTGGGAGTAGTCCGCGGCAAAATGGCTAGCCGATCGGGCTCGCTCTCTCTGCGCAGCCATTTCTTTCTCAAAACCTTCAAGGTCCGCAACAACCCCATGCTCTCGGGCAATGTCCGCCGTTAGATCGACTGGAAATCCATAGGTGTCGTACAGCTGAAAGACGGTTGCTCCAGGAATGATGCCCCCGCTTGTGCGACTCAGGTGAGATTCGAGAATCTTCATACCCTGCTCAAGCGTTTCGGCAAACCGTTCTTCTTCCTTTTTGAGAACTTGCTCCACGCGTGAACGAGCCGCAACCAGTTCCGGATAGGCAGCGCCCATCACGTCACACAGAGGGCCCACCAGGCGATAGAAGAAAATATCCCGTATCCCGAGCTTATAGCCATGACGAATCGCGCGACGAATAATGCGCCTGAGGACATATCCTCGACCCTCATTGGAAGGCAGCGCACCATCAGCGACTAAGAATGAACAGGATCGAATGTGATCGGCCAGAACTCTTAGTGAACTGTTATCGGTTTCCTTGAGCCCCGCGATATCCGCGGCAGCCCTCACCAAGCTCGTGAAAAGATCCGTGTCGTAGTTGCTGTGGACACCCTGAACGACCGCCGAAATCCGCTCAAGACCCATGCCGGTGTCCACCGATGGCTTGGGTAGAGGCGTCAGGGTGCCATCTGCCGAGCGGTCATATTGCATGAACACGAGATTCCAAATCTCGACATAGCGACCCGCATCTTCATCGGGTGTTCCAGGAGGTCCGCCCGGAAGATGGTCGCCATGATCGTAGAAGATTTCCGTACACGGTCCGCAGGGGCCGGTATCTCCCATGCTCCAGAAATTATCCTTGGTGCCGATCCTTGTCAGTCGACCAGGATCGACCCCAATCACGTCCAGCCAAATCTTTTCTGCTTCAGAATCCTGATCGTAAACCGTTACCCACAGCTTTGATGCAGGAATCTTGAGAACGACCGTCAAGAACTCCCAAGCAAACTTAATGGCGTCTTCTTTGAAATAGTCCCCGAAACTGAAGTTTCCGAGCATTTCGAAGAACGTATGGTGACGCGCGGTATACCCGACATTCTCGAGGTCGTTATGCTTGCCGCCCGCACGAACACAGCGTTGCGAAGAGGCCGCACGGACATAAGGCCTATCCTCACGCCCCAGGAAAACATCCTTGAACTGAACCATCCCCGCATTCGTAAAGAGAAGCGTCGGGTCGTTCCCCGGAATCAGAGAACTCGAAGCCACCGCTCGGTGCCCTCGGTCTTCAAAAAATTTCAGGAATAGTTGCCTTAATTCCGCACTGGTCATGCTATCGCCACTTGATCGTCAACGTTGTTCTTCGGATTCGCCGGATGGGTTGTCTTTCAACCGGCGAAAAAAATCTCGGATTACCGCGCCAGAAAACCCCCGGCGCTGAAGGAAGCGCTCCCGAGTCGCTCGCTCTGCAAGCGACTCGGGAAAAGTCCAACCATAGCGGCGAGTGTAAGCCCGCTCAAGCGCATAGGCTTTCTCTTCCGCCGTCAGGGGCTCCACATCTCCATCGGCCACCCCCTTCTGGCGGAGTTCGGCCTGAACACGCAACGGGCCGTAACCCTGCCGGGATCGGTGCCCTGCGAGCACCTCCGCATAACGGCGATCGCTCTGATACCCCTTGCGCGCGCAATCCTCAACGACGTCAACAACCAAATCGTCCGGGAATCCCGCCCGGACCAATTTCTGTCGGAGCTCAGCCTTGCTGTGCTCTCGTCTTGCGAGATACCGAAGACAGGCCGCCTCAATGGCTTGCCTGCGTTCGGCCTCTGTGATCAGAATGCGGCCTCTGGATCGAGCTCTTCTCCGCCAGCATGGGAGGCCTTTGCGACTGAACCTAGCGTTTTGGCACGAATCGCGGCATCCAAGGCTTCTGCCACTTCAGGGTGATCTCTCAGAAAACCCTTCACATTGTCCTTGCCCTGCCCGA